>NZ_JBALPC010000294.1:948-7334 GCF_036965225.1 Bacillus sp. JJ1474
AACTGAATAAGAATTTTTTGTTAATTAGATAAAGATGTTTATGACATGGTGGAAACAAGTGTTCTTATTTGACTGAAATTATGATAAACTAAAGAAGCAATAGAATAGGTTTCTCAAGGGTGGTCGGCACACTCCCGAACAGAAAGGGGGTGATGCTGAATGACAGTATTTGAAGCATTAATGTTTACGATTGCTTTTGCAAGTTTGATCGTAGCCATTCTGTCATTTAACCATAAAAAATAATCCACCCTTGAGTTAGCACGGCTCAGGTGGATTATTCCCCATTAATAGCCGATCCCTTTGTGGGAACCGCCTATTGCTGGACCGGACATGTTACCAGCATGTTCGGTCTTTTTTTAATTTATGTGGTACTTAATCATATTATAACTGAAAGTGTTATGAAAGTTCAATTTCTTTATAGTTGAATTAGTTTCATGTAACTCAGATTCCGAGGTGTAAGAGAAATTGTATGGCAAACCGAGGATTTAACTCGCAGAATTGTCAATACAGAAGATGAACAGAATAAGAATCTTATCAGATAAAGGGCAATTTTACTAATAAAGGAACATGTTTACTTTTTTTGATCAAATATCATAAAAAACTGCATTTTTTTACCTCAACATTTCAATCATAACTCTCCAAGTAATCATCCAAAATAAGATGGGTCTTACATTTTAACTGGTTTCAGCAGAAGTTCAACCTTCTGTAGAAGCCTGTCAATGCTAGGGCGAACTTTGCGATTTTACGATGGGGAGTTGGATCATTATGAAATGGCATAAAATGCTTCTGTCCATGCTGCAGCAGCGTCATGACAAAAAAATGGCTATAGCTGTCGATACATCTACAAATGAGGCACCAAAGGATTTGATAAACAACATAGTTAAATTATTTCAGCATGTGAAACCAGATGCTTTATTAATTCAAGCGGATTTTAAAATTAGAAGAATTGGACCTGTGAAAAGTGATTCTATTAAGTACTATTCACATGGGAAATCTTCCTATACATTAGTTCTTGAATGGGCAGAGGAAAATCAAGTGGATACTTTATTTTATATCACGGATGTTACTGGTTTTATTACCGATGAAATCAAGGTAGTGAATTATGAGTTATTCTGGCTAGTCCCAGGCACGTTTCTCCCAAGGGTGCCATTTGGAAAAGCAATTAAAGTTGCTTAAAGTATAAAAATCCCTCACTCTTGTGAGGGACCAATCCTACATCTTCTTTTCTTATTTATAATAATGAAACATCCAATGATTTCCGATATGTTTCTACTCAAATGAAGTCCCTCGAATAGCCGATTGTTCCTCTTTTGTTATTGTCATTCCACCTGAAACGACAAATTTCATTGCGTCTTCAGGCTTTACATCGATGATTTCAACTTGATCTTTCGGAATTAAAACCGTTAGTCCAGCAATTTGAAAGGTTTGTTGGATATAGACAGCTACATAGTCCTTTAATGGATGATAAAAACTTTCTACATCCTCGGTTGTGATAAACCCAATGGTTTTCATTTCTGTACCTGGAATGGTGACCAATGCCACTTTTGAAAATGATTTGTTCTCGCCAAGGAATGAGTGAATGGTATCTTTACTAATGGAATAGAGCGTTTTTATGAGCGGAATTTTTTCTAGTAATCTTTCAATCATTCGGATTAACGTCCCAGTGAATACTTTGTTTGATAACCAGCCTAGAATCGTGATGAAGACTAAGGTGAAAAACAAACCAATCCCCGGAACATAATCTTCTTTAAAATAAGGCTTTAAATAATTTCCTAACAATCCATCTAAAAACATAAATAATTGATAAACGGCATAAACGACTAAAATAATCGGAACACCCGTTATGATCCCCTTAACAAAATTATGAAAAATCCGTTTCATTTTTTCTCTCCTTATGGTAATGAGGCATTTGAATTTATTTTTACATAATGGTTGAAGCGATTCAAGTGATATTGGAAGTTGGTTAGTCTGATTAATAATTTATAGGTATGAAGGAAAGACTCTATTAAGATTTTAATCTTTCCCGATTCTTCCATCTGAAACTACTCAAAAATACAAAAACATTACAATAGATTCATATATTCTTAATACTAGATAACTAGAATTGTTTTTATGAGTTAGCATTTTTTTGGGGGGAACAGATCAAAATGAAAAACAAAATAGTTGCAGGAATTACAGCAGCAGGTATTCTCTTGGGGGCAAGTCAGCCGTACAATGTATTCGCAGAACAATCAACTTTTTTTCAATATAAAGAGGATGGTTTGAAGGTTACCCAAATTGGTCAATATGACAGTACTGAAGGCATTGGTGGTACTGAAATTATGGCTTACGATGAGACACTAAAGCGTGCTTTTGTTACAAATGGAGCCGCTTCTGGAATTGATATTCTTTCATTCGAACAACTAACATCAGGTGAATTTACAAAAGTAGAATCAATTAAGCGGGTATTATTAGAGGACTTTCAAATTGAAAACGTAGCAGATATTACGAGTATTGCTTCACATCCGACAAAAGATTTAGTTGCTGTTTCCGTTGTTAGCAATCCGAAGACAGACCCTGGCTATATTGTTTTTCTATCAAAAGAGGGAGCATACATATCGAAAGTGCAAGTGGGTTCGTTGCCTGACATGGTGACATTTACACCAGACGGAACGAAAGCGATCGTTGCCAATGAAGGAGAGCCAAGTGATGATTATACCGTTGATCCGGAAGGGACGATTTCAATCATTGACGTCACGAAAGAGCCAAGTGAATTTACAGCAAATACACTTTCATTTAAAAATGTAGAAATTGATGAAAAAGTCCGATTAAAATCTAAAGGGACAGCTCTTCAACAATTGGAGCCTGAGTATGTAGCGGTTTCTAAAGATAGTAAAGTAGCGTATGTATCGATGCAAGAAAACAATGCAATCGCGACTGTTGATCTTGCTGCAGAAAAAATCCTTCATGTGAAAGGACTTGGTGTAAAAGATCACTCTCTTCCTGAAAACGAACTCGATGGGAAGCGAAACGGTGAAACAAAACTTGAACGCCTTCCACTTCTAGGCTTGTACATGCCAGATGCCATTGATACATTTGCAGTCGGCGGGAAAACATATATTTTGACACCAAATGAAGGAGACGCCCGAGATTACGAAGCGTATTCCGAAGAGGCAGAAATCGGTGATATCGCAGACAAGATTAAATTGAATGCAGATCATTATAAAGGTTTCACACAAGAAGAGCTTGATCAAAAAGTGGCAGATGGATTATTCGATGAGATGAAGAAAACAAAAATTACCCTTGAAGAAGGGATGGCAGCGGATGGTTCGTATGAAGCGCTTTATTCGTACGGTGGACGCAGTTTCTCAATCTTTGACGCTGAAACAATGGAGCTTGTTTATGATAGCGGAAGTGACTTTGAGAAAATCACTTCTGAAGCACTCCCTGAGTTCTTTAACACGGATAACGAAGAAATTGCGTATGACAAACGGAGTTCTGCAAAAGGACCAGAACCAGAAACTGTTGTTAGTGGAGAAATTAATGGTAAATCGTATGCATTTATCGCATTGGAGCGAGTGAGCGGAATTATGGTGTATGATCTTGAAAATCCATCGAAGCCTGAATTCGTTACATTTATTTCAAGTAGGGATTATAGCGAGGATATTAAAGGGGATGTATCACCTGAAGGTTTACGCTTTATTTCAGCTGATAAGAGTCCTACAGGACATGCCCTTTTAGCTGCGACTCATGAAGTATCCGGTACGGTTGCGATTTATGAATTTGGTGGAAAAGACATGAAGATGAAACCGGCTGCGCCTGAAGTGGACGTGCCTGCTAAGGAAACACCACTAGTCTATTGGGATGGCTTATTAATGAAAAAAGGTCAAATCGGTCGAGTGATGATCGAAAAGCCAATCAATCTATGGAAAAGAACAGATAAAGGTCTCCAGTTCGTAAGAGTCCTAAATCCCGGTGAAAAATACCGCGTATACAGCTATGACGACAAATTCGGCGGCCAATATTCAGTTGGCGGAGGACATTATGTGACAAAAATTGAAGGGTATGTATCCTACCAAACTCCATCTAAACATAAATTGGAGCTACTAAAATAGTTGTTAGATTCCAACTAGAAGGAAGAGATATTCTTTTTCAATTAGTGAAAAGAACCATAAAGAAAACCCTTGCGATTGCAAGGGTTTATTCTAAAATTTTTACTGAATACCGTATACAATTGCTAAAGCCGGGATTATTTAGAGTAATGCACCAAACTTAAATCTTTAAAGCTCTTTTTAAGCGTCCTGCAATTGGCACTACTATGATTCCTGCTAAGACAACCTGCATCACATTTCCTGGAACGGAGCCAAATGGCAGAATCCAGTTACCGTAAAGGATTACTTCAGCGAAATAGTAGCCTACGATTTTAATAATGAGTGCAATGGCAACTGCCAGTGTGTTGACAACTACTCTTTTGCCGGGTACCTTTTCGGAAATAAGACCGGCTAAAAAGCCCATTGTCCCTACGATGATGAATGTAAACGGTGCCCATGCTCCCCAACCAGAGAGAATGTCGAAGAAACCCATACCAAAGGCGCCTGCAATGGCTCCTGTTTTTTTGCCGTAAACTAAAGCTGCTATAAATAGAGGCACGTTGCCCATATGGATTAGGCCACCATTACCCATAATGGGGAGCCTGATATTGATGAACATTGTAGATACTAGAGTTAATGCGATGAAAAGTGCATATATGACTAAGGTTTTTGTCTTTGTTGCTTCTGTCTGTAAAACTGTTGAATTCATAGGATTGCCTCTTTCTTTTTTTTTCTTATATTATCATACTCCTAATCTGTTATTTAGTAAATTCAAAATTCTATATTTAATAGATTTATACTAAAAAGCCGGTTCCATTAAAACATGGACCGGCTTTTTGTATTACCAAGTATCTCCGCGCTCTTTCTTCAATGCCTTCATTTTTTCGACCCATTCATCGACCCTTTGTCTGATTTCTTGGCTTTTCGTATCTGCTTTTTCTCGATTTGTCTTATAGATGGCGTAGTATAGGTCTTTCATATTTTGACTTCGTTCATACCCCCAGTCTCTTAGTTCTGTTTCTTGCTCATACGTAATCCACTCATATTCTGCCATGATCTTAATTGCATCAAGTATTCGGTGGGACTCACGCCTGCCGATATTCCATAATTGAAGGGGATATTCTTCGCCTTTTTTATACTCTGCGACCATTTCCCATCCGTCTGGAGCCATGGTAAAGGCAAAAGCAAGATCTAGTGTAGAAGGCAGCCACTCATATTGAATCGTATATTTTAATTCTTCTGGATTGTCCGCTTTAAAGTATTCACCATTGCCAGCTTCGGCAACAGCCTTTAATTGGTTTTCGGTTTTGCTGTCTACATCAAAGCCGATAATGTTTACGGTATTTTTGCTGTTTATTTGAACAAGGTCCTTACTTGCCTGAACGGGATCCCCGTCACATGTTTCAGCACCATCGCTGACAATGTAAATGGTCGTTGCACCTTCAAAGCTGCTGCTCATTTCTGCGGCTTTTTGGATGGCACCTGCAAGGGGAGTCCAGCCTTTGCTTTCAAAAGAATCGACTGCTTGATGGAATTCTTCTTTTGCATATTTCCCCATCGGATAGACTTCTTCGACTTTTGTGCAGGATATTTCCTTATCAGCCGCTGATTCCGAACCTTTATGGCCATAGACGATAAGTGAGACTTCGCTCGTTTGCCCAATGGTCTGTGCAAAGCTCTTCACAGCATCCTTGGCAATATCCATTTTTACTTTTCCATCAGATAAAAGCAGCATACTTGAGCTGGCATCGAGAAGAATGATAGTCTTTTCTGATGTCATTTTTTCTTCACTGCCTTCGGATTTTGTTGGATCCGGCAAATAGGGTTCCTCAAACTGCGGTTCGTAGGCATTCGCTTTTTCAATGACCTCTTTATAGTGAGGACTGGCCAGGAGAGCAACAAGGCCTTTCTTGATTTCTTCAATATCTGCAGTTTCATTCGTTAATTTTTCAAGCTCAGGTGTCAGCTTGTCTATAAGAGCTGGCTCCATTTTAGGTGTATCGAAACCGATGTCCTCAATATCCTTTTCATATGACAGATCATCCATGATTTTACCGTGTTGCAGGACTAGTAAACTTTCTTCGGAAACTTCTAAATTAATATTCAATGATTCGGTTATAATATCTTCCTGCTTTTGTTCCTGCTGTTGCTTTTCCTTTTCAGGTTCATTAGATGTTTCTGTCTCCTTGTCATTGCTGCAAGAGGAAAGGATCATTGGAATAAGCATCAGCAATAATAAGGCAAATCGTTTCACAAAATTCCTCCTTTTTTCCGACACTCTATATTATGTATATTAATAAACAACTAAATATAGAG
>NZ_JBALPC010000295.1:0-7403 GCF_036965225.1 Bacillus sp. JJ1474
GATGCCTCAGATTTTTTAGAGGAAATTATCGAGCTTGCTCGATAAAAATCTGGGCTCAATTTCGCCAAGGCGAAATTGATTGTATTGGATTGATTATTATGGATGAATTATTTCTATCACCTGTTCAACTTTCTATTAAAGTATCATTAATTTCTTTACTTTTTGTTTTTGTTACGGGTACATTGCTAGCAAAATTTATGTTAGAAAAAAACTTTAAGGGCAAAGTGATAGTGGAAACAATTTTTATGCTTCCACTTGTCCTCCCTCCAACCGTAATTGGGTTTTTATTAATTATTATTTTCGGAAATTCAAGTCCTGTTGGCAGATGGATTCAATCTATCTTCAATCATCCAATGATGTTTACATGGTGGGCTGCCGTCATTGCATCATCCATTGTCGCCCTGCCGCTGATGTATCAATCTGCGAAAACAGGATTTTCTGAAGTGGACCGAGGAATTAAAGAGGCTGCTAGAGTGGATGGAGCTGGAGAATGGACAATTTTTTTCTTAATTACGATGCCCCTTGCCTATAAATCATTAATAACTGGAGCTATATTAAGCTTCGCGAGGGCACTTGGGGAATTTGGCGCCACGTTAATGTTTGCCGGAAATATTCCTGGGAAGACACAAACGATGTCAACTGCTATTTATATGTCTATCGAATCAGGAAATATGAATCTTGCATGGGCTCTTGTAGGGACAATGATTGTCATTTCCTTCATCATGCTATTGCTTGTTTCGATTTTCAAATAAGAAAGCGATAAACGAATTTTATCCGTTTATCGCTTTTCTTATTTTTCGTACTCCTATAATTAGGACTCCGATTATTAAAAGTACCATTGCAAATTTCCCATAGTATCCCATCGTTATATGATCAGTTTGATCCATAATATATGGAGGAGTATCAGTTTTTTCTTCCTTTTTTTCAACAAGAGCAATTGATTGAATGACATCTCCCTTATTATTTGTTAATTGTAACTGACCATTTGAAGTTACATTTTTTTGATAGAAAGCAGATGGGATTGTAATTAAAACATCGTTATTATCAGTTGTAAAAGTTTTTCCCGCTGTCTGAAAAACAGCAGATTTACTTATATAAGAATGTTTAAACTGTTCAAATCCATAATCAAACAACGCCTCTGTATCTTCATATACCAAGTTATCATTCATCCCTTTCAAAACTATGGCCGTCAGCTCCATCTTGTTCTGAAGAGCTGTTGATGCAAGTGTGAATTTAGACTCAGGTACATACCCAGTCTTTCCTCCGTTTACTGCTTCATAGGGGATTTCTCCCTTAAGCATCAAATGATGGGTTAAGATTGTAGTGTCCCATGACTTCCCCTTCCATGCCAGTTCCTTCGTTCCGTAAATTTCTCTAAAGGTATTATTTTGAAGTGCATAATTCGTTATTTTAGCTAAATCCTTTGCCGTTGTATAATGATTTTCATTGAAAAGACCGTGTGGATTTGTGAAGTGTGTATTCTTTACCTTTACTTTTGAAGATAGATATTGGTTTATTCTATCTTCATATCGGTCTCCATCAAGATGCTCAGCGATGGCAGCAGCTGCATCATTTCCTGAGTTGATTAACATGCCCTGGATTAGCTTTTTTAATGGAACTTGCTCCCCTTCCTCTAAAAATACACTTGTCCCATCCGTATTAGCCGCACCTTTACTTACAGTAACTAGGTCCTCAAGATTCCCATTTTCTATAGCGTAAATGGCTGTGGCAATTTTAGTTAAGCTGGCTGGAAACATTTTATTGTCAGCATTTTTTTGAAATAACACCGCCCCTGTCTCAGAATCTACAAGTATCGCTGACTCACTTTTGATCTCGGGGCTAGAAACCGAAGCTGCTTTCACTACATGAGCAGCTTGTATACATAAATATAAAATTATCAGTGTTGAAAGAAAAGTTTTATTCATAATATTCCCATCCATATGATCTTATTCTTGTCCATTTTTGATTGTATCAAAACTTATTATTAATAGGAGAAAAATCATGAAAATGTTACATAACTGTTAATTTCAACATAATTATTGAAAAAAAATCGAAAAAAAATAAGCAATCCATCAGGATTACTTATCCGTTAACTGCAGCCTCCTCCACAGCTTGAACAGCTTGAATTTCCTCCGGAATCGCCGCTGGAATTACTGCCTGAATCTTTTGATGAGCAGCTGCTGCAGCCATATCCATAACAAGATGATCCTCCTCCGCTCGCCTTTGCCTGCTTTATTGGAATTAGCGGATTCATATCATGTGGGAATACTTCTGGTGAATACATGGAGAAAAATACAGCAGCAGGAAGAAGTTTATAATATTCTTTGTCTGCATTTATACGTGAATAGGAGCATTCATTTTCGTTATTCTTCATTATTTCTGCTTGAGATATTTCCTGTTTCATTTTACTGATTAAGTATTTTTTAATTTCTATCCAATCTTCTGTTGCTCTGAAATATCTATCTAAAAGTTCATCTTCTGGAAGATTTTTAAAATCTTGAAGAATTTCTGGCTTTATCGGATGCCTTAAAAATCCGCCCCAAAGCAAACGGCTATTTGTAGAGGACTGAAATACACTTAAATAAACCCAATCAAAAAAAGCTCTTTCTCCGGGATCGGTTTTGAATCGATATTTGGTGTATGGTGTAAAAAACCTTTGTAAAACTTATGCGAAAACTTTTCATAATCCTTTGTAAACATAAGCATTTCATGCCAAATTTCGTCCACTCTCTCGCTAAACATCGGAACTGTTTTTAATAAACTGTTTAAAATAAAATATCTTTTCAACTCAAAATATGCCCATTCAAAATCGTGATCTGTCCAATTTGCGTTGTTTTGCAAAACACGAAGCTTTAATTGATTAACATTGGAGGAGGCTAAGGATGAGTGAAGGAGCTTTACGATATCCTTATCCCTAGGCTTTAAGATTCCTAGGTTTGCAGGAATCGGCTCATACTTTAGTTTAAATCTCCTTCTCTTTTTCCTGAGTTTTAAAAAGAAAAAAACAATCAGAACCCCAACCGCTAATAAGATAATGCCTTCCATATTCCATCCCCTTTCCGACATATGTATTAATTATATCTATATTATGTATAATTTTTACAGGTATTTCGGCTAAATCAGGAAGAATGTACTAGTCATTCCAAGTCTAATGAGGAATTATGAAGAAAAATAAATAATTTAGACAAGTTCTTCCCCCCTATCAGCATATCTATAATAATGGACAAACATTTAATGGGGGGAGAAAGCAAATGCCATTTTTGATTTTGAAAAAAAGAGCCATCATCATGTTTTTAGTTATCTTTGTAGCAGTAGCCTCTGCATCAATTTGGTTAATTGTTAACAAAGGTGCGATATCTGTATTTAACCAAGAGGCAAATGAGGAAGTTCGAGAAATTCATATGGTGACAGGAGAATTTAAAGCTAAGCTTCCAAATGGGAAAGAGATTGAGTCATACCGTTGGGACCCGGGAACGATTTTTGTGAAAGAAGGAGAAAAAGTAAATCTTATTATTTCAGGCGTGAATGGGGCTGAGCATCCATTTTCTATTGAAGGAACCGATATTAAAGGAATTGTGAAAAAAGGTGAGGATACGGTTGTCCCTCTCCATTTCAAAAAAGAAGGGATATATAGATTAATTTGTCATACCCATCATGGAAAAGAACAAAATGGACCGATGATCGCGTATATTGTGGTGGATTAAAAAAACAGCGTTAGGAATTTTCCTAACGCTGTTTATCCTTTATTTCCACCAATTGTCATGCATGCTTGCTGGCATTCTTCTTTTATGCTCAGACAAGAGATAGCGTCTCTCAATTTTATCAACTGCATCTTGGCTTACTTGTTTACCCTCGAGATAATCATCGAGTTCATCGTATGAGATCCCAAGTTCTGTTTCATCTGCCTGTCCCGGTTTTAGATCAAGAAGGTCTGCTGTTGGCACTTTTAAATAAAGCCTTTCATCGGCACCTAATTCCTTTAGAAGTGCTTTTCCTTGCCGTTTTGTTAGCCCGGTCAGCGGAGTGACATCTGCACCCCCATCGCCAAATTTCGTATAAAAGCCTGTGATGGCCTCTGCAGCATGGTCAGTGCCAATGACTAGCAACCCGCTCTCTCCGCCAAATGCATATTGGGCAATCATTCTCATTCTTGCCTTTACATTACCCTTCTGATAATCACTTAATGAGTTATTTATTACAATTGAGTTATATTCATGTTGAATGTCATCTACGGCTGATTTAATGTTAAATACATATTCCCGATCAGCTTTAATAAATGAAAGTGCCAGCTTTGCATCTTCTTCATCTCCTTGAACGCCATAAGGAAGGCGAACGGCGATAAACATGGCTTCATGGTCCTCTTTCCGTAACTCTTCTACTGCCAGCTGCGCCAGTTTCCCTGCAAGTGTTGAATCCTGCCCGCCGCTAATGCCAAGAACATAACCCTTCGCTCTTGTTTTTATTAAATATTCTTTTAAAAAAGTAATTCGATTTCTGACTTCTTCCTTTGGATCTATATGTGGATTGACATGCAATTTCTCCATTATTTCCTTTTGAATTGTCATTTTTCTTCCTCCCGCTTAACGATGCTGTCCCATTCCCCTGATCTTATTTAAAGCTTGTTCACTTTATCTTTTACTCTTCTAATATGCTCCATTTTATTATCCCAGCATTTCTGACTTAAGTCGACCGGATATTCTGCTGGATTTAATGAACGCCTGTTTTCCTCCCAAAGTAAAGATAGATTTTCTTTAACAAATTGTTGAATATCTGTCAGTTTAGGTATTGTGTACACTAGCTTACCGTTTACAAATATATCCTTATGCAGCTCTTTTGCTTCAAAATTAGAAATATACTTCTTTATATACGTGTGAACAGGATGGAACATTTTCAACCGTTTTTCTTCCTGTGGATTTTCGTCCTCTAAAGTAATATAGTCCCCTTCGGACTTTTGGTTCTCTTTATTAATAATCCGATATACCCTTTTCATTCCCGGTGTTGTCACCTTTTCTGGGTTTCCGCTGATCTTGATCGTATCGACCATTTGACCTGATTCGTTTTCAATAGAGACGAGCTTATAGACAGCACCTAAAGCAGCTTGGTCATAGGCGGTAATTAATTTAGTACCAATACCCCATGAATCTATTTTTGCCCCCTGCCCCTTTAAGTTTAAGATCGTATATTCATCCAGATCATTTGAGGCAACTATTTTGGCATTTGGAAAACCAGCTTCATCAAGCATTTTTCTCGCTTCCTTAGATAAATAGGCCAAGTCTCCACTATCTAGCCTAATACCTATAAAGTTTATTTGATCTCCGAGCTCCTTTGCGACTTTTATGGCATTTGGCACACCCGATTTCAATGTATCATACGTATCAACTAGAAAAACGCAATTTTTATGTCTTCTTGCATATTTATGGAAGGCAGTATATTCATCCTGGTAGGCTTGAACAAGTGCATGGGCATGTGTACCTGAAACAGGAATATTAAATTTCTTACCTGCTCTTACGTTAGATGTTGACTGAAATCCTCCTATGAAAGCAGCTCTTGCTCCCCAGATGGCTGCGTCCATTTCATGTGCTCTTCTAGATCCAAACTCCATCGCCGTTTCTTCGCCTAGTACTTCCTTAATCCGAGCAGCCTTTGTCGCAATTAACGTTTGATAATTAATGATGTTCAGAAGAGCCGTTTCGATTAATTGTGCCTGTGCAAGCGGTGCCTCGATTCTCATAAGCGGCTCATTTCCAAATACAAGTTCTCCTTCTGACATTGAACGAATGGAGCCTGTAAATGTAAGTGTTTTTAAATATTCAAGGAAATCCTCCCGATAACCTAATACGTCTCTTAAATATGTTATATCACTTTCAGAAAAATGGAATTGATTAATATATTCTATTACTCTTTCCAGTCCAGCAAAGACTCCATATCCATTATTAAAAGGAAGTTTACGGAAATATAAATCAAACACAGCCTTTTTATTATGAATTCCGTCTTCCCAATAGGTTTCTGCCATATTTATTTGGTATAAGTCAGTATGCAGAGTTAGACTATCATCCTGAAAATAATGATGCATTAAAAATCCCCCTAGCAAAGTATTAATACTACCATTTTACCCTCTAAATTGTAGGATTACACAATATTGAACCGATAGAAATGTATATAAAAAACTAAACAAAAGGACTTGATAGAAAAAAGTCACTTTGTTTAGCTTTGATTTTTTTTAGCAGCCATTTGAAAAATTACAAAAGGCGTGCTTAATAAAACAGGAAAAATATAATAGCTAAGCCGATAAAACATGATAATTAACAAGCTTAATTCTGCTGGAATCCCGTATGTCTCCATTCCAATAAGAAAAACTAAGTCAAATGACCCAATCCCTCCTGGAATAAGGCTAATGATACCTGCACAAGCCGAGATAATCACGATCGGAAAAATAATTGAAAATGGAACAGCTACGCTCAATAAGTGAGCAATCCCCCATATACATATTCCAACAAATAACCATTCAAATATGGAGATGGTTATTAATTCAGCAATAAAACCCTTTTGTAAGTTTTCCAAGCTCCAAAACTTTTTTCTAAATGAAAAAAGAATAAGTAAAACCGGTGTATAGGCTGCAATAGCCCAGACGGCAAATTTCATAAACTTGATTTCGGCATAAACATGCATATCCGTAAATGCTACTTGCCAGGAAAGAATAGATAGCCCTGTTAAATAAAACAGAGAAATTTTTGCAATGATCCTAATGACAGGAATAGAATCAGTCGCATATTTGCGATAATAAATAGATCGTAAAGTTGCTCCGGCCACCCCGCCAAATCCAACTAAATTTGAGAAAGCATTTGCAGATAAGGAATAAAAAATAAACTGCCTCTTTCGAACTCTGCTTTTAAAAATTTGAAAAAGAACCACATCATAAAAAAACATCGGAATCAAGGCAATTAATCCAAGGATAAATATCAAAATAATTCTCTGGAGAGAAAGCCTGTCTAAATATAGGTCAATTAAGTTCCAGTTAAAATCCTTAAACAAACCTTTCGCTTCATAGCTGATTAATAGCAAGATCAGAATTGGAAATAAAACCTTTGCAATTGTTAATAACGTTTTTCGCTTAAAAAAAGACAAAATACCCCACCGTTCAATCAAATAGTCAGTCCATCCTATATTCTATTACTTCCTTAATATTGGTACAACCATTATATTTAAGCTCCCATTAAATTGGATAGTGTTTTCAATTGCACCGTAATCAAAAATCAATTATAATTTACCCATTGCCCTAAGATACCGAGGTGAGTATATGTTAGATTTTTTGATGGATGCTTCCAATATTCCGGCTGATCATGCCATCTATGTCAGTTTTATATTAGGGCTCATGATGAAATTTTTATGGGTATGGAATATCC
>NZ_JBALPC010000296.1:0-1327 GCF_036965225.1 Bacillus sp. JJ1474
CTTTTAGTTATTCCATATAACTTTTTGAAAATTGAAAGGGGAATTATGATGACTTTTGATGTAGTAATTAAAAATGGGAATGTTGTTTTACGTGATGGAGTTTACAAAGTTGATATCGGAATTAAAGATGAAAAAATCTCTTGCATTGCACAACAAATTACTGATGATGCAAAAGAAGTTATCGATGCAAGTGGACAATATGTTATGCCAGGAATGATTGATACACATGTTCATATTAGTGAACCTGGTCGTACTGAATGGGAAGGATTTGAAACAGGATCAAAATCATTAGCGGCTGGCGGTACAACAAGCTATGTTGAAATGCCGCTTAATGCTCTTCCAGCAACAATCAATAAAGAAGCTTTAGATCTTAAGCTTGAAGCAGCTATTGATCAAAACTATGTTGATTACGCTTTTTATGGAGGACTTGTACCAGAAAATCTGGACAAGCTGAAAGAATTAGCGGATGCGGGTGTCCTTGCATTTAAATGCTTCTTATCTGATATCACTAGTGATGTGCCAGGTGATTTCACAAATGTGGATGATTACACATTATATAAAGGTATGCAAAAATTGGCGGAATTAGATCAGCTGCTATGCATTCACGCGGAAAATCCATCGGTTACATCTGGTCTTGCTAAAGAATTTGCGAGAGAAGGCAAAAACTCTGGAGTAGAATATGCGGAATCACGCCCTGTTTTTACAGAAGTGGACGCTGTTCAACGTGCGATCCTTTTCGCTAAAGAAACTGGTTGTAAATTGCATTTAGTTCACATTAGTACGTCAGAGGCTGTTCAAGCTATTTTAAAAGCTCGTGAAGAAGGTGTAGATGTAACAGTTGAATCTTGCCCGCACTACTTTGCCTTTACTGCTGAACAAGTTGATGAAATTGGTCCTAGAGCAAAATGTCAGCCTCCAATCAGAAAAGCAGAAGATCAAGCGAAATTATGGGATGAGCTTCTTAACGGGAATATCGACTGGCTCACATCTGACCATTCTCCTTGTACTGAGGACTTAAAACAAGGAAATCTCTGGGAAGCATGGGGTGGTATTAGCGGAGCACAAAATAATGTTGATCTTATGTTTGATTTAGCTGTTAAACAACGCGGCTTACCAGTTCATAAGTTTGTTGAATTAATCGCAACAAATCCGGCAGAACGCTTTAATATTACACATAAAGGTGAAATTGCCGTTTCAAAAGATGCTGATATTATTTTAGTTGACCCTAACCAATCCTATGTTGTAAAAAGAGAAGACCTGTATTATAAAAACAAACATAGTGCATATGAAGGCAGAAAAATTGATTGCCGTGTAACAAAAACAATTG
>NZ_JBALPC010000297.1:0-4377 GCF_036965225.1 Bacillus sp. JJ1474
AGCTTGAAAAGGTAAAGGAATATATAGGGGTATTAGATGATAGAGAAAAGGAAGTAATTGTGGGCCGGTTTGGTCTAGACCTGCAAAAAGAAAAAACTCAAAGGGAAATTGCCAAGGAATTAGGCATTTCCAGAAGCTATGTGTCCAGAATTGAAAAAAGAGCTTTAATGAAAATGTTTCATGAATTTTATCGTGCAGAGAAGGAAAAGGAGAAACGAAAAAATAGCTAATAAAAATGGTAAAGCACAATCACTTGCATTTATGGATTTAATGCTAGTGATTGTGCTTTTTTTGACTTATTCAATTCTGCCGTTCTTTAGAACTAATTTCCAATTCTGACCCCCATCAAACGTTTCATAAACATCATTTAAATAAGTAGAAAATGAAAGGGTGTTTTGATCTTTATGATTAACAGAAATAAACGTAATCGGGTTATCATAGCTTAAAAATGGTATAATAATTTGCTCAGCTTCCAATGTATGGATGTTCATTTTATAAAAAAGGACCTTATTATTTTCAACAGATGAATAATATAGGTTGTCTTCTGAAAAGGCCAAGGCAGTTGACATGATAGGATCAGTAACTTTAATCATATTTTTTCCTTGATCTTTAGAATAAAATATTCCACTTTTAGTTGACATCGCCATTAAGCTGTTATTCGTTGGATGGGCAGCAATCATTCCTAGTGTGTCTGCATCTAGTCCATTTAGTTGAACCTGTTCCCACGATTTCCCCTCATTTTCGGATATAAATACCCCAGGCTCTATTTGTGAATTTTTTTCCTGATTAATGATATAAATTACCTTTCCGTTATAACTTACAGATAAAAAATAAAAATTACTCTCACCGTAGAAAGCGAGCTTTTCTAGAGTTGCTCCTTTATCTTGGCTGTATACTAAGCCGAGGGGGTTTTTAAGATCAGATCCTTTTTCAGGGTGGCCGCTCGCCATAAATCCATCCTCTGTTGCCTGGAATCCCATATATTCATGTTTTTCGGAGGTTCCTTCTAACCATCCGCCATTAGAAAATACTTTTAAACCTTCTTGCGAGGCAATATAAAGTCCTGTATCATTTCCCGGATATCCTAACCCATAAATCTGCTCTAATCGCTGAGGCGCTGCTTTTTTTAACTCGAAGGTGACAGATTCAACAGGCTCTTCTTTTTTTAAAGGCTGCTTCTGTTCATCGGCTGAACAGCCAGATGCAACTAATGCAAAAGCAAATGCTAAAAATGTTAAATGTTTTTTTATTCTTATCGATATGGTCATGTCGTTCACTCCAACTGCAAATTAATAAGATAAGAGATAAATCCCTTCCAATATTAACGGATATTATATTAGAGAAGCAAAGGATTCGTCCCGATTTTGGAAATTTGATAAATATTTCCCTGCTGCTACTATCTCAGAGCTATTATTTTTAACCCCTTTTTTCCATGAATATACTATTGCCTATACGAGTATTTCATGAAAATCATACCATAAAAATAGAAGGTAAAAAGGGAGGCAGAATCAAAATGCCATTTGGTTATCCGTATACATTTGCTTATCCTCCTCCTGTCCCGTACTATGGCGGCGGGGGATTCTGGTTAGCGCTAGCTATTGTTCTTCTAGTCTTATTCCTTATTTTCTTCGGGTTCTTTTTTTTCTCAGGCTGCTGTTAAAACATTAATTGGCTAACATCATTATAAAAATGAGGGCTTAATTGCCCTCATTTTTATGTTGATGTTAGTGTTTCTGATTAATAGAACTTTTTGGAAAGTTAACCTATAATAAAATTATTGAATGAAAAGGGGGAAAAAGAATGACAGCAACAACCTATTCAACTATTTGGGATTTAGATGTTTTCTTTAAAGGCGGCAGCTCTTCAGAGGCTTTTGCTCAGCATTTACATACAACAGAAGAGAAAATTAATGAATTTGGCTTACAAGTACATACATGGGAAACAACAAATTCAATTTCAGATAAAACATCATTAATTAACTTAATAGAAAGCTTTCAAATAGCAACAAAGAAGCTGCGTGAAGCCGGAGCATTTGTCAGTTGTCTGCAGGCCCAAAATACAAGTGATAAGAAAGCGGGTGAACACCGGGCAAAAATCACTGGGCTAAGTGCAAGCTTTCAAAACGTTTTAACCGTATTTGATGAAAAATTAACGAGCTACGACTCAACCGTTTGGGAGGAATTGCTGCAGGATCAGAACCTACAGGAACTATCATTTGTCTTAACAGAACGCCGAGAGGCAGCTGCCGAGAAATTATCTAAAGAGGAAGAAAGCTTAATTAATGCTCTAGGGGTTGATGGCTATCATGGATGGAGCCAGTTTTATGATCTTATCGTAGGAAAAATAAAAATCCCTTTTCAAGAAGACAATGAGGTAAAATCCCTTTCTGTAGGGCAGGCTGCTAATAAATTCTCTAGCCCTAATAGAGAAATCCGTAAAGACATCTTTAAAAAATGGGAAACAGCCTGGCAGGAGCAATCAGATTATTTAGCTAAGGTTTTAAATCATTTAGCAGGCTTCAGGCTAAATGTATATAAGCAACGAGGCTGGGAGGATGTGCTAAAGGAACCTTTAGCGATTAATCGAATGGACAAAGAAACACTCGATACAATGTGGGATGTTATTTCAAAAAATAAAGAACCTCTTGTAAAATTTCTAAACAGAAAGGCAGAACTGCTTGGGGTTGAAAAATTAAACTGGTATGACCTAGATGCTCCAATCAACAATACGGAATCGAAGCTTTCTTATCAAGAAGGTGCTGAATTTATTCTAAAAAATTTCTCGCATTTTGGTGATGAGATGACCGAATTTGCTAAAATGGCATTTGAAGAAAAATGGATCGAAGCAGAAGACAGGCCCGGGAAATCTCCAGGAGGTTTTCATACGTATTTTCCTGAGAGCAGCCAGTCCAGAATCTTTATGACATATTCAGGTACACCTTCAAATGTATCCACGTTAGCCCATGAACTAGGGCATGGCTTTCATACCTATGCCATAAGGGATTTACATTTATTAAACCGCAACTATGCGATGAATGTTGCGGAGACAGCCTCTACCCTTGCAGAAATGATTGTATCTGATGCAGCTGTTAAAAAAGCGCAAACCAAACAAGAGAAAATTGCCCTGCTCGAGGATAAAATTCAAAGAACAGTTGCCTTATTAATGAATATACATGCGAGATTTTTATTTGAAACTCGATTCTATGAAGAGCGCAAAAATGGAACAGTTAGTACAGAGAGATTAAATGAGCTAATGGAGGACGCCCAAAAAGAAGCCTATGGTCAATCGCTAGGAGAATATCATCCGACATTTTGGGCTTCTAAGCTTCATTTCTATATTACCGGTGTTCCATTTTACAATTTCCCATATACCTTTGGCTATCTTTTCTCACTTGGCATTTATGCACGTGCTCTAGAGGAAGGAAAGGATTATGAAGAAAAGTATATTGCGTTATTGAAAGACACAGCTTCAATGAAAGTAGAGGATTTAGCGAAGAAACATTTGGAGGTAGACTTATCCACAAATGAGTTTTGGGAAAAAGCCGTTCAACTCTGTGTGGATGATATTAATGAATTTCTTGAACTAACAAAATAATATTAAAAGCCGCACCTTAAAATTTTATAGGTTCGGCTTTTACCCCTGAGTATCCCTTTTTACAATAGCATCAACAGCCATTAGGAAAAACCCACAGACTAGAGAAATAGAAAAACTGATCCAAATTGATAAAAGAGGCCCAGCAGTAGAAAAAAACAATATACTAATTAACCATCCGATCAAGGCACTGTAAGGGATAAGATATGATATCTGACGCTTGCTGAAAACTACCCAAAGCATAACTGGAATAAGAGCTGCATATAGCTTTCCGAAAAAGAAAAGAAGTTGATGTAAACTTGGTGCTATAGTAGAACTAATTATTAATAGTACAAGACATAGAAGACCAGAAATAAGATATGAGTATTGATAAAGTTGGCGAGCCGTCAATTTTTTTGAATCATTTAGACAGTTTTTAACAATAAGAACTGTTGTAGCATGTAATTCTGCATTTGCAGTAGTAGTAAAAGTTCCAAAAAAGAATAACATAATTAAAACAACCAGTGGAACAGAATCAATTTTCGGTATCAGTTGAAAAAGCAATGAGTATGAATCCTGATATCTTTGATCAAAGATCGAGATTAGTGTCATTGCTGAAAGAGCTAGAGGAATTGTTCCCAAAAGAGTTCCTGTTAACCAAAAAGTGGAACGGATTTTAGCGGGTTCAATTAAATAGATACGCTGCCAAGTAGAACGATCAGTAATGATCTGGCCAAATCCGATTAATATTGCAGTAATAATGAAGAGTATTGCTTCTTTATTATTCCAGACAAGTAAGTATGGATG
>NZ_JBALPC010000298.1:0-1064 GCF_036965225.1 Bacillus sp. JJ1474
ATATAATTTTTTTATTTTTTTATTTGGTCACTCCTCATTACTATTTTCTAATTTAAAATTAATTATTTGTTCTTTTAAATTCCATCGTTTATAACATTGTCATTAAATGTTCTTCATATAGAAACAACAATTTAATATTATCCCTTCCTTTTTGGATCTCGATTCCTGTTTTAATATGCAATAAGCGTTTCTGAAATTGGCAAAACAAATTTTCTTCTTATACAATTTGAGGCAAACAGTCCTTTCATAAAATCGAAAAGAAATTAGGTGTGAATTATGTCTAATATTTTTATCAAAAGGATTTATGATCCTTATGAAGAAAACGATGGCTATCGGATCCTAGTCGATCGCCTGTGGCCACGCGGAATCTCCAAAGAAAAGGCGAAATTATATTGCTGGGCCAAAGATTTGGCGCCAAGCAATGAGCTGAGGAAAAAGTATGCTCATAATAAAGAGCACTTTGACGAATTTCGAGAAAGGTATTTGGAGGAACTACGAACTAGCGATTTAATAAAAAATGAAGTAAAACAAATAATCAAACTAAGCCTTGATCATAATATTACGCTTTTATATGCTGCAAAAAATAATTTTTATAATAATGCCATTGTATTGAGAGATGAAATTCTCCTGAATAAAAACGCTGAAAATGATCAGACGATTAATGATAAATCAAAATGAAGTTGAAGTCCTTTCCGTTCACTATGAACCCGCCTTAGTGCGCGTTTTTACCTCGGGGTGTCTTTTTCGATCACTATGGACCCTTCATAAGTAGGCGTTTTTCCTTGGGGCTTCCTTTTTGAACTTGGATTCCTCCACATGTCCACAGGATTAATCACAAATAAAACAAACATTATGTTTATAATCACCACTTCCATCCACAGTTCGTGGGTGGATTAATCAACCATATCCACAAACTAATTGGTTTTGGATATAGTTATACACAACTACAATACCTTACTTTAGAAAGACTCGGCTATTCATATAAAATAAATCCCTTTCATATAATTTATTATCTCTATTATATGGAAAGGTGTGAATCATACTGGAAAATATCGCCCTATACT
>NZ_JBALPC010000299.1:0-6055 GCF_036965225.1 Bacillus sp. JJ1474
TTCATATGATGACCTTCTTTCTAAGAAGATGGCATTAGTTATTTACCACTTTCTCAGCATGTTTCAAACTTTAGGAAGGTCTTTTTATGAAAAAATGTTAAGTAAAACTTTAGACTATTCGGAAGGTCTTATAACATAATCTATACACTGTCATGTGTGCATTGGCATGAAGGAAGATGATGGATGACAGGAAGTCTGCAGAGTTGATTATTAATCCCCCTATTCTTTTTTTCATAATAATAATACGGTTTTTTTCTAAGTTCCTCTTGTTTATATTGTTCCAGCTTTTCAATAACATAAATTTGTTCATACATTTAAATTCTCCTCTCTGCTCTTCTTTAAACCTTATAGTATCTAATTATTGGTAAATTCTCATTGACCATGAGAATGAATCCAAATACAGCTTTAGACTGAGAGAGAAATCGAAAAACGCGTTGTCATTAGACAACGCGCAAGTATTATTGATAGTGTGAACCAAATAAGGAAATTGGCTGAGTCAAAATTTCAGGCACAAGCTGAACTGAAAATGGACGTTCTCCTCGTAATTTTAACGTATTATAGATAATTCCCTTTTCATCTAATGGTTCACAGAAGATAATTTTTGTTGATCCACAGTCAATCGTTGTTTTTTTCGTGGAGGAATCTGAATTGTTTACCGTGTATGTAATAGGAAAATCAAAAAGTCCAGACCATTCCTTAGCAGATTTCTCTCCATTTTTACAGGCAAAACTAATAGATTGAATGCGATGTTTTTCTAATTTCTGATCCATCATCCCAAGGTTCTTAAGTTCATTGAAACGATCCTCATCCTGCTGTTCCCATTCAATGAAAAATGGTAATGGCAAGGTTGACTCTTGATTAAGGAAGAGCATTTTCCATTTAATTGTCGATCCATCCTTCCTTTTCCTGCTCCCTGGAAAAATCGGAAATGTTTTGCACCCCTTTTTTTCAAGCTCTTTTTTTACTGTTAAGATATCTGTTGTACGGAAACAGATTTGCCCAATCCCTTCTTCTCTTTGTAAATCTGATACTAATTGTGTAATAAGAGGATTGTCCGAATTTTGAGCGATTTCTTCGTTTTCAATAGCAAGGAATTCGATATATGAGGTGCTATTATAAAGTAAGCTATTAAATGTTCCCCACTTTTCATGACTTCCCCCCATGACTGCTTGTAAGCCAAGCTTTTGCCATGCCTCAATTGCTTTCTTTGGGTCTCCCTTAATAAAATGAACAATATGGTCAAGTTGCAGTTCCATATTAAACCTCCTTTTCTTTAATTAGTTATTTAATCATACAAGCTCTATATGGTTCATTTCAAATATTACTACTTTAAGTTCATATCATATTCTTTTCATTTTTTTTGAAAATAGGGTTTTCAAAACGGATGGAAACGTTTAAAATGGAATGAATAGAAAGAATATTCAATCCATTTCCTTAGGAGGTAATGCTAATGAAGATTATGAGCAATGAACAGTTGGTCGTCTCTTATCGTGATGCATTAAAGTCTGGTTCAGAGAAAGAATGGGTTTGGATATTGAAAAAGGAAATTATTAAGCGTGGGTTAAAGCCAATTAAGAAGTAAATTTTGATTGATGATTGGGGCGGGAGTTTTTCTCGCCTCTTTTATATGGAAAAAAAGCAGAGTGGCTCTTCTTCCACTCTGCCGAACATATTTTACGCTTCAAAAAGAAGTGATTCAGGGTCTTCAATTAATTCTTTAACACGTTTTAAGAACGTAACGGCTTCTTTTCCATCAACGATTCGATGGTCATATGATAAAGCAATATACATCATTGGACGATTTTCCATTCTTTCAGCATCAATCGCAACTGGACGAAGGTTGATCGCATGCATTCCTAAAATACCGACCTGAGGCCCATTTAGGATTGGAGTAGAAAGCAGTGAACCGAACGTACCGCCATTTGTAATTGTAAAGGTACCGCCTTGAAGATCTTGTAAGCCGAGCTTATTATTTCTTGCTTTTATTGCAAGATCCATAATGTCTTTTTCGATTTCAGCGAAGTTCTTACGGTCTGCATCACGTACAACAGGAACGACTAAACCTTCTTCTGTAGACACAGCCACACCGATGTCATAAAACTTTTTCAAGACAATTTCATCGCCTTGAATTTCAGCATTTAAGAATGGGTTTTTCTTAAGTGCAGCAACGACAGCCTTTGTAAAGAAAGACATAAATCCGAGTTTTACATCATTTTCTTCAAAAAATTTGTCCTTACGTTTTTTACGAAGGTTCATTACATTTGTCATATCTACTTCATTAAATGTCGTAAGCATAGCCGCTGTTTGCTGAACTTCTACAAGTCGATTCGCAATAGTTTGGCGGCGGCGGGTCATTCGGATACGCTCAACCCTTTTTTCTCCATCTTGCTTAATAGGTGCAGGTGCAGCAGCTTTTGGTGCTTGTGCTGGAGCGCTGCTTGCCTGAGCCTGAGGGTTAAAGGTTGAAACATCTTGAGCTCGAACTCTTCCTAGTGGATCTACTGTAGGAACCTGACTTAAATCAATGCCCTTTTCACGCGCCATTTTTCTAGCCGCTGGTGAAGCGATTGGACGCTGTTGGTTTTCGTTAGAAGGAGCCTGCGCAGGAGCACCTGGCTCTGCAGGTTTTGTTTCAGGTACAACAGGTGCTTGTTCTTCTAGAACCGGCGCAGCTGGTTGTGCTTGTTCAGCCCCTGCTTGACCGCTTTCGTCAATAATCGCAATTGTTTCACCAACATTTACATTATCGCCTTCCTGAGCTTTTAATTCTTTTAATACTCCAGTAAAATCAGAAATAATTTCTACATTTACTTTATCTGTTTCTAACTCGACTACGAAATCCCCTTTATTAACGAAATCGCCTGGCTTCCTTAGCCATTGGGCAATGGTTCCCTCTGTTATTGATTCAGCTAGTTCTGGTACTCTGATTTCGGCCACCTTAATTTCCTCCTTCTTGCTTTTGCGTTAATGCTTCTTCAATGATGCGTGCCTGTTCAAGCTTATGAATAATAGGGTCCCCTTCGGATGGGCTAGAACGGCGGCGTCTGCCAACATATGTTACCTCTTTACCTTGTTCAGCAAGCTTTCTCAATCTAGGCTCAACAAAGGTCCATGCCCCCATATTTTTCGGCTCCTCTTGAACCCAGAGAATTTCTTTAAGATTTGGATAACGATTCATAATTTCCTTAAGCGCTTCCATTGGGAACGGATAGATCTCCTCTACACGTACAATATGGAACCAGTCTTGATTCGCTATATTTTTAAGATTTTCAGCTAAATCAATGGCCATTTTACCTGAAGCTAATACTAAGCGCGTCACCTTATCTGTTGCTTTGCCAAGTCCAGGCTGTTCAAGTACAGATTTGAATTCACCTTCACTTAAGTCTTTCGCACTTGATGCAACAAGCTGATGACGGAGAAGACTTTTTGGCGACATAATCACAAGCGGACGGACCTCTTCACGATTTAAAATAGCAGCCTGTCTTCGTAAAATATGAAAATATTGCGCTGATGATGATAAATTTGCCACAGTCCAGTTATTTTCAGCTGCTAAAGTTAAAAATCTTTCTAAACGAGCACTAGAGTGCTCTGGCCCTTGGCCCTCATAGCCATGAGGAAGAAGCATAACAAGACCCGATTTCTGTCCCCATTTAGCACGGCCCGCTGCAATAAATTGATCAAACATTACTTGAGCAGAGTTCGCGAAATCTCCAAATTGGGCTTCCCATAATACTAATGTTTCAGGGGCAAATACGTTATAGCCATATTCAAACCCTAATACCGCCATTTCGGATAATGGACTATTATGAACAGCAAACGATGCTTTAGCCGTTGACATTAAATGCAGGGGAGAATAGGATTTACCGGTTTCGTTATCATGTAAAACGATATTACGGTGAGCAAACGTTCCCCGTTCCGAATCCTGACCTGTTAGCCGGATTGGAGTACCATCAGTTATGATTGAGGCATATGCTAATGTTTCCGCATGCCCCCAATCGATTTTTGCTTCGCCTTCTATTGCATCCAATCTTCTCTTTAAAATCTTGTCGAGTTTATTGAAGACAAGGAAGTTTTCTGGGAAGCCTAAAAGCTCCTGATTTATTTGTTTTAATGCCTCAATTGGGACAGCCGTATCTATTTTTGGCAAGCCCTTTTCAACCATTTCAGGTGGTTCCATATCCTCAATTTCAATTTTTTTATTTGGAACCTTTTCATAGGCGGATTTTAATTTATCGATGATGGCTTCTTCCATTTTCGAAGCTTCATCCTTCGTAACAGCTGCTTGGCTAATAAGCCTTTCTGCATATAAATCCTTTACCGTTACTTCCTGATGGATGATTTTATACATTAATGGATTCGTTGTCATTGGTTCGTCCATTTCATTATGGCCAAATCTGCGATAACCAATTAAATCAATTAAGAAGTCTTTTTGGAATTTCTCTCTGTATTCACATGCTAATCTTGCTGCAGCCACACATGCTTCCGGATCATTAGCATTCACATGTAGAATTGGAATTTCATAGCCCTTAGCTAAATCACTTGAATACCTTGTTGAACGGGAGTCATAGGATTCAGTCGTAAATCCAATCGTATTATTCGCAATAATATGTATAGACCCGCCGGTGTCATACCCTTTCAGCTGACCGAGGTTTAGAGTTTCTGCAACAACTCCCTGACCTGGGAAGGCTGCATCACCATGAATAATAATGGAGAGAGCAGACTGGAAATCTACTTCAGGATATCCTTTTCTTGTCCGATCATCCTGTGCTGCACGGGTATATCCTTCAACAACTGCGCCGACAAATTCTAAATGGCTCGGGTTATTAGCTAGTGTCAGCCTCGCAATAGTTGTATTTTCATCTTTAATTTGCTTATCCAGGCCAAGGTGATATTTTACATCCCCTGTCCATCCATAGCTTATGCCAATGGAACCCTCAGATGGAACAAGCTCTTTATTAGGAGCGTGCTGGAATTCTGCAAAAATCATTTCATATGGCTTTCCAAGAACATGAGCAAGGACATTAAGGCGTCCACGGTGTGCCATCCCAATATTTATCGTTTTAGTCCCATTTGAAACTGATTCAGAAACAATTTCATCAAGTAAAGGAACCATTGAGTCAAGCCCTTCAATGGAAAACCTTTTTTGACCTACAAATGTTCGGTGCAGATACTTTTCAAATTCCTCTACTTCGGTAAGTCTTCTGAGGATTTTGGTTTTTTCTTCAGCATTTAAATTCAGGTTTAATTGATTGGATTCTATCTTTTTTCTTAGCCATTCTTTCTCATTCTCATCATCTACGTGATGAAATTCGAAAGCAATTGTGCCCGTATACACAGATTTCAAATATTCAATAGCATCGAGCCCGTTACGAAGTGGGATCTTTGCCTCTGTACAAATAAGGTTAGCTGGGATTGCTTTTAAGTCCTCTTCCGTTAATCCATATCGGGAAAGTTCGAAAAGGTTTATCTCTCGATCATGATTTTTTAATGGATAAATATCAGCTGCACGGTGGCCGTAGAATCTAATATTATCCGCTAGACGAATAGCCGCTAATGTTTTCTCTAACTGATTAGATGTAACTGCTACATTTGTCTCTGATTTAGGGATATTACTATTCTCTGTAACAGGTGACCCTGTCTCATCGAAATAGGCCCTCATTTCCGGATCAATGGAATCAGGATCTTGCAAATAGTTTTCGTACAACTCAATGACATAGCCAAGGTTAGGACCATAAAACCCTTGATTAAAAGGCCGCTCACCATTCAATGGCTTTTTCATGTAAAAAAACCTCCACCACTATATTTGAAAAGTTTAATATTCATTATTCTTTCCCTAAAAATTGATTAAATGAGTAAATTGGATAAATGTACATATTTAAATAACATTTAAAAGAATAATAATATTTTTAGGGTTCAAATAATTTCCAAAGTAATTTTAACACGTAAAAGTTAGATATTCAAAGGTTTTAAACATGGATATAGTAGAATATATTCGCATCTATAAATCTTATTTTAATAAAATATTTACCATTTTTTTCTGATATAGGCTAATTGC
>NZ_JBALPC010000300.1:0-6032 GCF_036965225.1 Bacillus sp. JJ1474
ATATAACAATATTTACAATGTTTCATAATTAATGAGGGGGAATGGATTTTGAGCTTAACTCCGGACGAACGAATTGAACTGCATGGATTTAATAACTTAACAAAATCGTTAAGTTTCAATATGTATGATATTTGTTATACAAGAACGAAGGAAGAGCGAGAGGCTTACATAGAGTACATTGACGAAGAATATAGCGCCAAAAGGCTAACCAAAATCCTTAAGAATGTTTCAGACATCATTGGAGCTCATGTATTGAATATTGCCCAACAAGACTTTGTTCCACAAGGTGCAAGTGTAACTTTACTTGTTTCTGAAGGCCCAGTTGTTGAGGTTCCGATTGAATCCTATTCAGAAACACCAGGACCATTGCCGGAATCAGTTGTGATGCAGCTTGATAAAAGCCATATCACTGTTCATACCTATCCTGAATATCACCCTTCTGAAGGAATTAGCACGTTTCGGGCAGATATTGACGTATCTACATGTGGGGAAATATCTCCTTTGAAGGCATTAAATTTCTTAATTCATTCTTTTGATACAGATATTATGACAATTGATTTCCGCGTTCGCGGATTTACACGGGATAAAGATGGACAAAAGCTCTTTATTGATCAAAATATAAGCTCGATCCAAAACTACATCCCTGAGGAAATCAAAAATGAATTTGACATGATTGATGTCAATATTTATCAGTCACATATTTTCCATACAAAATGCCGCATTCGAGATTTCGATTTGAATAATTACCTCTTTGGATACACGAAGGACACCCTTAGCCCTGAGGAAGTAGAGGAAATCACAGAGAAGCTCACAATAGAAATGGACGAAATTTTTTACGGGACGAATATGAAATAAAGGTAGATTTGATGCAGTAGTTAGGAAATGCTATAAAACTTGTCCAAATAATCAGGTTTACCGGACAGGTTTCATCGTTTTACCCAAAACCTGTCCAAATAATGAGGTTTACTGGACGGGTTTCAGTGTTTTATGCAAAACCTGTCCAAATAACTAGGTTTACTGGACAGGCTTCAGTTGTTTACCCAAATCCTGTCCAAATATCTCATTGATTTAGACGGAAATAGAGAATTCATCAAAAGCTGCAGATTTTTGTTAACCCCAGAACTTCCACCATGGTTTTTCAACTTTCTCTGCAGCAGCTGCAGCTTTTCGGAAGCTGACGATTAAATCTTGAAACATCATTTCCCGCTGATGGACATCTTCCCAATATTGCTCCCGTTCGCGCGTAATCGTTTCAATGTAGATTTCTCTATCAGTGTTCAGAGTTTCAATTAACGCACTAATCTCCGTATGCGTAACCTCGGCAGAACTTGAGATATAATGAATCATCGTCTTAAATTCTTCTGAAGCCGCTTCAGAAGATTCTGTAACACGATGAACTAAAGAGCGCAGCTGTTCGGAAGTGCCTTTCGAAGCTTTCGTAACCCTTTTCGATAGAGCTTCGAGCGATTCGGAAGTATGTTCCGAAGCATTATGTATATGATTTGAAAGCTCGTGGATTTCAAGCTTCGTCTTTTCATTCGATTTATATATGGAGTCAGATAGACTTTTCACGGTGTGAAGCGATCCCTTCGAAATTTCTTTCTTTACCTCTTCCAAAACTTCTTTGCGAATGCTTGTCCGAATTTCCGCTCTGACATCATCAATTAACTGATTTCTAAAGGATTCCATTGCTCCATAAACCATGGATATATCCGGAACTTCCTCTCTGCTGCGGATTTCTTCCGAAATGGGAGCCAGTGAGGTTTCGATTGATTCGGAAGCTGATTCCGAAACCTTATGTTGGGAAATTAAATCTTTAATCATTTCCTTACTTAAGTTTTTATTGCGCATCTGCTTAATGGTTTCAAGTAGTTTGATTTCCTCATCCGTATAGAATCGTGCCCCTTGCTTAGAGCGGGGGATTACTAGCAGTCCATCTAAATCCTTTTCCCATTGCCGCAGTGTTCCAGGGGGTATATTTATCAATTTTGATACTTCCTTAATCGTATAGGCTTTAACGAATTGATTTGGCATTGGTTCTCCATCCCTTTCTGTCTTTAGTCGTTATGAATATTTCGGAAGGCCTTTCCGAGTTAATTTTTCTATGTAAGAGTTATTCAGCAAAGGCTATCCCTTTTTCCTGCAACATGACAAAAGCTATCAAAACAAGACGGAATTCTGCAGAATTAGGAGATTTCGACAGCGAAGATTAGATTAAGTGAAAAAAAGAAGAGCAAACAGTAGTTGCTGTTCGCCCTCCTCTAATTATGTGGAAAGTAAATATCTAATTTGCCTGATGTTTTTCTTAGTGTGAAATAATGCTGAAAAGCACTATTAATAAAAAAATCCGGATATTCCTGTAAACAAATGGTGTATTTAAAGCCATCCTTCCGTTTAAAGATAAGTTGTTCATTAGTCACAAGGATTGAGTCGAAATGAAAACCTTCTCTTTTCCATAGGAAATCGTCATCTTCATAGTAGTTGAGAATAACTTGCCCTTGGATAAATTCCGCTAGTACCCCTAAATGTTCGATTCTTTTTTCATACTCTAAGCACATGCCCCCCACAGCCGCATTGGTCAACTAAGTGTTTTTTAAATCAAAGGATAGACGTCACTACTGTCTAATGATTGTTGTCTCCAATTCAATTTCAACATTGCCTTTTAATGCACGGGAGATCATACAGGAAGTTTCTGCTTTTTGGGCTAATTTTAGAACTAAAGCCTCATTCTTTTCTGTTGCTTCACGTTTTAGAACGATAACCGGGCGGTGAATGATTTTTTTGTAAGTGATCACACCTTTTGTTACATCAACTATCCCTACAGATTCCATTGACAAATCAACTTTTTCTAGCTTACTGCGTTCCATCATTGCAGCCAAAGTAATGATGTAGCAAGTTGCAGCGGCTCCAAGCAGCATTTCATCCGGGTTGGTTCCAATTCCAGGACCATCCATTTCTGGCGGGATGGAAACCTTTGTCTTCAATTGACCAGCTTCGATTTCACCCACATCGTTTCTAAGCCCTGGCCAATGTGCTTTTAAATGAAAATGGTGTTCAGCCATTGTAAAATCCTCCTTGGAAACTTACTTTTCGTATATATTTTACGATAATTTGATGAAAAGTAGTAAATTAAGTGTTAGAGGACCCTGATTCCGTTATTTATCTGAAAAGACTATTTTTCAACATGTAAACGGATCCTGGTTCCGTTATTGTATGAAAAGAAGGCTACTTTCTTCAAGTTTTTCATCAATAACGGATTCTGTGTCCTATTCATTCGCCGAATATGCGAATTTTAAGGTAATAAGGTATTCTCTGTCCGCTATTAATTAGCATGCAAGCTAGTTCCATGATATTCTATTAATCTAGAGTTTTTAAAAAAGGAGTCATAATAGCATGAAATTTGTGTCGTGGAATGTGAATGGAATTCGAGCCTGTGTGAAAAAAGGCTTTTTAGATTATTTTCATGAAGTAGATGCAGATATATTCTGTATTCAAGAATCAAAACTGCAGGAAGGGCAGATCGACCTTGAACTTGAAGGCTATCACCAATTTTGGAATTATGCACTGAAAAAAGGCTATTCGGGTACGGCAATTTTTACGAAAAAGAAGCCGCTCTCCGTTAAATATGGTGTAGGAGAAAATGAAACGGAGCCAGAGGGAAGAATCATTACGTTAGAGTTTGAATCTTTTTACTTGGTCAATGTATATACGCCAAATTCACAAAGAGATTTGGCTCGATTATCCTATCGATTAGAGTGGGAAAATGAACTTCTTCAATATCTTTGTGAGCTCGATCAAATAAAACCGGTTATTTACTGTGGAGACTTGAATGTAGCACATAACGAAATTGATTTGAAAAATCCAAAATCGAATGATGGCAACTCTGGCTTTACAACAGAGGAGAGAAATAAAATGACTCGCTTGCTTGATTCTGGCTTTGTTGATTCCTTTAGATACGTCTATCCAGATGCAGAGGGTGCCTATACATGGTGGTCTTATATGGCTAAAGTAAGAGAACGGAATATTGGCTGGCGAATCGATTATTTTATCGTTTCCGAAAGAATGAAAAATGCAATAAAATCTGCACAAATTCACTGTGACGTTATGGGCAGTGACCATTGTCCGATTATGCTGGAGATGGAAATATAAAAAAATTCAAGCCGACTTCAAACTGTTACACGAACATGAAGCCGGCTTTTTTTGGCAGGAATGTTGGGCAAATACCTTCACATTACCCTTGTCTCCTTTGATATTCCTTATAATTCAAATGCCACTTCCGGAACTTTTTCCACGCCTCCTCAAAATCCGGCTGAATAATCGAAAGCTGAACCCAAGCCCTTTCTGATAAATAAGCGCTTTTATAATGTAAATCAAATCCTGAAAGTGCAGCATCCTCTGCCATATTTGTACAGCTGTCTTCTCCTTTCAATGTTACGATCATCGGATAGCCATTAGGGGTTAAAAAGGCCATTTCCTCATTTTTCTCTGCAGAAAGAATTTGTTCATAGCAATTTTTCAAAACGGAATACCTATCTTCATCTAAATAATATCTTAGTGCTCTCTCTAAGCTTTTTAACACTTGTGAAGAATAGGTAAACGGGATATTACCATTCGCATACAACCCCAAATCTAGATAAGAAGGAAGAGTTGAATCTTCTTCAATTTCATGGTTTGAGAAAACAAACGAAAGCCCGCTCATTGTTCCAATCGCTTTCCCGCTAACCCCAGTGGCCAAATAAATCTCTGCAAGTGAGAAGGGCAGGGCACCAAAGGAGCTGACACAATCGAGACAAAGCTTTATATTATGTATTTTACATAGCTCTTGGATCTTTTCTAATTGATTTAGCATTCCAGTGGAAGTTTCCCCATGCGTCATTAAAACCCATTCATAATTCAATTGTTCTAGTTTCATAGAAATTTGACGTTCATCGAAGGGCTTGCCCCATTCATAGCTTAAACAATCAAATGTTAGACCCCATCTGTTTGCTTGATTCACTAATCGGTCCCCAAATGCTCCATTTGTTAAAATTAGTCCTTTTCCAGGAAGTCTTTTCAATTGTGCAAGCATCGCTTCATTTGCAAGAGTTCCGCTGCCATTTAATAAATGAACATATGCTGACTTGCTCATGGATAACAGCATTTGCTGTACTTTTTCAAGCGTCATCGAAAAATCGTATGAGCGATGGGAGACTGGCTCTTCAGTCAGGGCATTACGAATATCGTCTCTTAAAACGACAGGTCCCGGATAGAATGAGTATCTTTTTTGCTTTAATCTAGCAGCAATAGACCTCTCGAATTGCCTTCTAGTTAACACCATAGGGACGAACTGGGCATCTTCTGTTCCAACCGTATCGGCAAAAGCTTCAAAACCCATTTGCTTATAAAGCTTCTGCTCACGTATTGTTCCTGAAATAACAGCAGCGCTATACCCTTGTTTATAAGCATAGTCAGATAAAGCACTGACAAGCATGAAAAATACCCTTCCATTTCGATGCTCTTTCCTTACAGCAAGAAGTCTAATTTCACAAAGCTTACCTGACAAAGCATCATCATGTAGCAGATTCTCTACAGATCCGACTTTCTTGTCCAAGGAGAAAGGGCGCTGATCACGGATGGCAATCATACCAGCAAGCTCTTGATCTTTTAAAACAATAATATATTTATTTTCATGATGAAAAGGATCCACACGAATTCCATTTTCGTCAGGTTCATGCTGGGGGATCTCTTCAACAAAGGTTTCGTAATTTAATTTTGCTATTTCGGAAAACTCTCTCTCTGTGCGAGCTATTTTACACCAATACATATTGAAAACCTCTCTTCGTTCAAGCTCTTTCTATATCATATGCAAACTGACTAAAATCTATTTTCGCATAATTTTAGATTGAAAGAAATAATTTACTCCTAAATATTGTAATAGAGATGATTAAATAGAAATATGTGGTAAAATCGGGATGGTTTGGAAACTGAGAAATTAGTATATTAACAAATTTCAAGGAGTTTTAATTATGTATGATTATATGCATATTTTTCTT
>NZ_JBALPC010000300.1:6062-8160 GCF_036965225.1 Bacillus sp. JJ1474
ATCACTATTAAGTTTCTATGAGGCTTTCAGGGTATATAAATATCGAGGAATCTCAGCTAAGTCAAAGTTGGAGGCTATGTACACCTTTTCATTTTTCATCTTTCAAACGGTTCTCTCCAGCCAATTCATCTTTGACGAGAATTTTCTTTATCCCCTTATTATCAGCTTATTGATCGTTTTCGCCATCATTTTATATAGATTATTTGTGACAGGGCAAGTCTTAGTGATTAAACAAACATCTAAAAATATTGTTGTTGAACGTGTACGCTCGGAATTAAATCGTTTATCCATTACCTTTACAGAGGAGGGATTTGATTTTTCGGATTTGCATCAATTTCATCTAGAAGATCAAACAATTATAAAAGTGAGCAATCCTTGGGGAGGAGAAAAGGAATTAAAGACGTATCAATTAAGCTTTAGAAAATGGTGGCATCTATATGAATACGAAGAAATCAAAACAAATATTATTGAGAAATATTGGGAGGAAAGGGAGAATGAGGTTTTTTGGATACAGATTCTTCTTTCCATTGGACTAGGTATAGGGGGGTTCATTTTTATAGGATTCCTAGCTTGGAAGTGGAACTTTATTTATTAACAATGGAGATTAAAAGTATAAGAAAAGCAGAGAATAATGGAGATAGAAGGAATTTGGCGTGAATATAAAGCTCAAAATAGCAATTAGTTCCGCTTGCACATCGTTTCGTTTCTTATATAATATAAGGAAATTAATAAAAATGTTTTCTAGGGTTCCGCAGATAACTGGCCTGGTCCGAGAGAAAACTCACAGAAATATCTGTGCCACGGAAGGATAAAAGCCTGGGAGATGACTGTTTATTGACAGCGATCTCTTAGGCTTTTTGTCTTGGGGAAATTTGTATTGGAGGGAAGCAGCATGAATTGGTTAAAGGTATTTATTGCCGCATTTTTTGAGGTGTTTTGGGTGATAGGTCTTAAGCATGCTTATGATATTTGGACATGGGCGGGGACAATTGTTTGTATCATTGTCAGCTTTTATGTACTAATCATGGCAGGAAAGAAATTGCCGGTCGGTACGGTATATGCCGTTTTTGTTGGGTTGGGTACGGCTGGAACCGTTTTATCAGAAATTATTTTCTTTGATGAGCCTTTAAAAATATCGAAGATTATTCTCGTCCTAATTTTATTAGCGGGAGTCATTGGGCTTAAGCTTGTTACGAATGAAGAAGAAACTGATTCGAAAGGAGAGGCTGCATCATGAGTTGGGTTTATCTCATCTTAGCAGGGATATTTGAAATGATAGGTGTTCTGATGATCAACAGCCTGCACAAAAATCGTAATTGGCAGTCACTTATCATGCTGCTTATCGGTTTCGGAGCAAGCTTTCTTTTTCTAGCCCTCGCTATGGAGGAATTGCCGATGGGAACAGCCTACGCCATCTGGACTGGAATTGGAGCTTCTGGTGGAGCCATTTTGGGTATTGTGTTGTATGGTGAGCAAAAGGGGTGGAAAAGGCTATTATTTATTAGCATGGTTCTTGGTGCAGCAATTGGGTTGAAATTAGTATCGTGAAAAAGCTCGCTAAAAAGGCGAGCTTTTTTTAAAAAAATCATATCTCAATCTAGTTTTTTTAGAACCATTCGAACGGTTTTCAAAATATGACCGTCAAAGTTGTCATCAAATTCAGATACTACTGTAAAACCTTTGGCATCGTAAAAATTTCTGCCAATATGATTATCACTTTCTACATTTATATAAACTTCATTAATTCCTTCAATATGATGAAGCCCTTCACGGAGCAAAGCTGTTCCAATGCCTTTTCCTTGATATTCTGGCAAAAGATAAATGGCGCCAAGCTCAACCTCTCCATGCTCCTTAATAGTAGAATAATTGGCAAAACCTACAATTGCGCCCTCTATTTCAGCAACATACAAATAGGAATGCTCTAATCTTCTTTTCATCATTTCATCGTTATAAGCCGATTTTAAGAAATTATCTTGGATGTCTCTTGGGATGATTCCTTCATATGTATGATTCCAGCTTGATTTAGCTACATTTTGTACCTGTGGAATATCATCGAGAGTCATAGTCCGGATAGAATAATTCATGTAAATCCACCTTT
>NZ_JBALPC010000301.1:0-1425 GCF_036965225.1 Bacillus sp. JJ1474
GGATTATTCGCTTCATTTATTTCTTATATGCACATCTTAACAACTATTGATAGTAATGTCAACCAATAATCGAACAATACATCTAATTACTTATATATCGTTCGTGTTTTATCATTCAATTACTTTAGCTTCAAACAGAATCTGGCGTCCTACTGGCTCATAGGTAGTCGTTTGGCCTATCTTTTTTTCCTCAAAGATCGGCTTTTCTGTTCTTCTAACAGGAATATACCCTGCCTTTTTTATTCGCTCTAGACACATATCAATGGTTTCATTTTCCTGCACTTCAAAAACCATTTTCTTTTTTCCTTTACTCATGAAAATAACTTCCCTTTCTTTACGCTTTTCACCCAGAAGCCGCCATGAATGGTTTTCGGCTCGTACGCAATAATAAACGCTTTCGGATCAAGCTCTTTAATCGTATGGTATAACTTTAATTCATATTTTCTTGGTGTCAGGATCTGCAGAGCCATCCGATCCCCTTCTAAGCCGTTAGCTGCCCAGGTTGTCACACCATAGCCCTTTTCCCTTAGCATCTTCGGCATGTCCAAATCATATTCTTTTGTTATGACATTCACGGTAATATAACCAAGGGCGAGCTTTTCCTCAATTTTCATCCCAACAATAACACCAATCCCATAACCAACCGCGTAAGCAATCAAATTCTGGATTTCATTAAGGTTATCAAGAACCAAACCTAACCCCACTACATAAATAACAACTTCAATCATACTAATAAAAGCAGCCAAGTATCTCTGGCCTTTTAACGTTAAGATCATTCTGATTGTAAAGAAGGATACATACACAATATTGATTAACAGAATAATAGTTATCATTAAAAAACCACTTTCTAACAAAGAAAGCTCCCCCTTTATAGTGACAGTCTACTACCTAATATATTGCTAATTCCCTTTTGATACCATTTTAACACCTAATATTGAATATTAATTGTACATAAGATTGGTGATTTTGCGAAGGGGAAATTAATTTTTGGAACTAAGATTGCTTAATATGTATAAAATGGCTTTTTTCGTTGTTGCTTGGAGCATCTAGTATTTTTGAATAGGATCATGAATGAGGTGGGGAAAAGGGGGGCCTTAACAACATTCGAGTGTTTTTTTCTTGCCAAAGGGAGTTTTAGACTGCTCTTAACTACTTTCGATGGATTTTTTTCTTGCTGATGGGCGTTATAAATAGCTCTTAACTACCTCAGGACAACTTTTTTCCCGACGGTGGGCGCTATAATCCTAGCTTTTGTTTTGTGCAGCGGCATTAATAATGCTACCTAATCTCAATTTTAGGTAACATTAATAAATTGTCAAACATTAACATCACACACCATTATAGGATTTATCATTAATAAGGCCATTAAAACCCACAAAAAAAAGAACATCTAAATGATGTTCTTTTTTTGCCTAGCGACGTCCT
>NZ_JBALPC010000302.1:0-6124 GCF_036965225.1 Bacillus sp. JJ1474
AAGCGAATCCCATTATAAATTGGAAAAACACCTTCTAGAATGAAAAAGTAAACAGGTAAAAAAATAATACCTGTAAAGATAAAAATAATATTAATTCCTTCAAACCTTTGTATCCATTTCATTCCTCCAAGCCCAGCATGAATGAAACAATAAAATAAAAAGAAAAAAAGACCAATATTCACTGGGATTTCAAATAAAATGTTTAGAAAAATTCCAATACCTATTGATTGTACAAATAATGAATCAAATCCAAGAAAGATTATCATCCATAATAGGGCTGATGAGCCTGATGGTTTTATTCGATCTTTAAGAAAATCACCTATAGTTTCATGCTGTGGAAAGTTAATACGTATTCGCTGAGCAATAATTCCAAATATAAAGAAGGTGAAAGCCCCCATAACTGAAAAACCAATTCCGCCAACTAATCCAAATTTAACAAGGGTTTCAGGAGATGTTACAATTGAATTTCCAGTAGCCCATCTTGCAAGTAAGCTTACAACTCCCAAAGAGAGTCCAAACTTTAGTGAACCGCTAATATAGTGTGAATATAGTTTCATTTATTTTTCCCTTTATTTCGAAAGTCTCTCGGTGATGAACCTGTTAGTTTATTAAATGATGAACTAAAATAGTGTTGACTGTTAAAACCGCATTTTTCCGATATGACTGATATACTCCAATCTTTTTGTTCTATTAAATATTTTTTAGCAATTTCAATGCGGAAGGTATGTAAATAATCAGTAAAGCTCATTCCCATTTCCTTGTGAAACTTTCTACTTAAGTAGGTAGGGTTAAGATGTATTTTTGAACCAATATAGTCAAGTGATAACTTACTATCATACTCTTTTTGAATGATAGTAATGACTTGTTGAATAATACTCGATTGAGCAGATAATTTTTTGAAAGGATTGAGAATAGAAAGCAGCTCTGACTCAATAACAGGCTTCGTAATATAATCGTTCACTCCAAGACGAATGGCAGTTTGTGCATATGAAAATGTTTGAAAGGCAGTAACCATAATAATTGCCATGGTGTAATTTTGTTTTAATTCAGCAGCTAGTTCCAAGCCAGACTTACCTGGTAGATGAATGTCTAAAAAAGATAATGTGATTTTGTGTTTTTGTGCAATACTAAGAGCTTGAGAAGCATCCTGGGCTTTATAGAAACTCCAATGAGGAAAGTGTGGCATTATTAAATATTCAAGCTGTTCTAATTCTAGAGGCTCGTCATCGACTAAAAGCACATTCATTATTAAAACCTCCTTGTTTGCTTACTCTGTGTTATCATCTGTTTTCATTGGCCAACTTACTATTGCTGATGTTCCGTGGTTTTTTTCAATAAGATTTAAAGAAACTTTTTCCGTTGGAAATAGTAATTTTAGCCTTTTCTTTATATTATTAAGACCATAGCCGCTATTGCTTGATGTTTGTATATCTGATAAAAAACTTCCGCTATTCCAAACCTCTACAAAAACACAATCTTCAATTTTATTTATTTTAATAATTAGCTCTGAAGACCCACTGTTTTTTTCGATTCCGTGTTTAAAACAGTTTTCTACGAGTGTTTGCAGAAGAAAAGGTGGTGACATGGCTATTAAGCAACTCTCGTCAATCTTTTGTTTGACGGTTAGTCTTGAACCAAAGCGCAGGTTTTGAATAGTTAAATAATCATTCATGTATTGAAGCTCATCTATTAGTGGAATAAGTGAACGATTCGTCTTATATTTATATTTAAAATATTTTGATAGAACTTCAATAGAGTGAACAAGATCTTCTTTCCTATCAAGTCGGGCAAGGCTTAAAATGGTATTTAGTGCATTGAAGAAAAAGTGAGGCTGAATTTGCTGGTTTAGTTGATAATATTGTGCCGACTTGAGTTCTTTTTCAAGTGATATTAGACTTGCTTCTTTTTGCAGGATGTCAAACCTTTTCTCAAAAATCATTATAAAGGAAAGAGTAAAGGCTCCTAATAATGGAGATAAGATGCAAAGCATAATATAAAGTGAAAAATCATCTAAACTTAGCATGCATATCACTCATTTCAAGGAAAGATATAAACATTTTACCGCTTTCTACTAAAAAAGAAAGCGGTTTTTGTAAATTTTCTCGTTATTTAGAATAATGACGAAGAAAAATTTATGCATAATGACATGCCACTAATTGTTTATTGCTTATTAACCTCAGGCTAGGCTCTTCGTTGCTGCAGCGCTCAGTTGCAAAGGGGCAGCGGGTTTGGAAGCGACAACCTGGTGGAGGGTCTATAGGCGAAGGTATATCGCCTGACAATATTATTCTTTCTCGCTTACTTTCTGTATTAGGCACAGGTATTGATGAAAGCAGTGCCTTTGTATAGGGATGTGAAGGATTAGAGAAGAGGGTTTTCTTATCTGCTAGCTCCACTATTTTCCCAAGATACATAACCATTACCCGATCCGAGATATGATGAACAACACTTAAATCATGAGAAATAAACAAATAAGTTAATTTTAACTCCCGCTGAAGCTTTTTTAGTAAATTTAAGATTTGGGCTTGTATTGATACATCAAGTGCTGAGACTGATTCATCGCAAATAATCATTTTCGGATTGACTGATAGTGCGCGTGCGATGCCAATGCGTTGGCGTTGCCCCCCCGAAAATTCATGAGGATATCTTTCAAGAGATTCTGGCCTTAAACCAACTAAACTCATTAATTCGAGTAAGCGTTCTTCTTGTTGATTTTTGGGGAGTACTTTTTGAATTGTCATTGCCTCACTTAGTATTTGACGAATACTTCTTCTAGGATTTAAAGATGCATATGGATCTTGGAAAATGATTTGGATATCACCCCTTATTTGGCGCAATTCCCGTTTAGAGAGAGAAGTCAATGAACGGTTTTGAAAAATAACCTTTCCTTCTGTAGGTTCATCAAGTCGGAGAATTGAACGACCTGTTGTAGATTTCCCGCATCCGGATTCTCCGACAATACTTAAAGTTTCTCCCTCCATTACATGAAAGGATATATCATCAACTGCTTTAACAACTTGCTTTTGCTGAAAAAAAGAGTCCTTTTTAAGAGGAAAGTATTGTTTTAAATTTTGTACATTAAGTAAAGGTTCTTTTGATTTTTCAATATCTGAAATCATACTGACACCTGCTTTTCATTAGATGAGAGTTCCCACTCTGGATCATACATCCAGCACCGAATTTGTTCTTCATCTCCAATATTGATTAATTCAGGCAAACTGTTCCTGCAAATCTCTTTAACGTAAGGACAGCGATCTGCAAAACGGCACCCCTCTGGAAAGCTGTATGGGCTTGGAACAGTTCCTTCAATCGTTTCTAATTCCTCTTGTTCTTCATGAATTTTAGGTAAGGATCGGATAAGACCCTGTGTATATGGGTGTAAAGGATTTTTGAAAATTGTTTTTGTCGATCGATTTTCTATAATTTGACCTGCGTACATGACTGCTACTTTGTCACAAACTTCTGCGACAACACCTAAATCATGTGTAATGAAAATAATGCTCATTCCTATTTGGTTTTGAAGCTTTTTCATTAGATCTAAAATCTGCGCTTGTATTGTTACATCGAGTGCTGTGGTGGGTTCATCTGCGATTAAGACCTCGGGTGTACAAGCTAGAGCCATAGCAATCATGACACGTTGGCGCATTCCCCCACTTAATAGAAAAGGTTCCTGCTTAACTCTTTTTTCAGGCGAAGGTATACCGACAAGTTCAAGTAGTTCTAATGCTTTTGCTTTTGCTTGCTTTTTATTCAATTTCTGATGAAGTTGAATTGCCTCTGAAATTTGACTTCCTATTGGAATAACTGGGTTTAGACTTGTCATTGGTTCTTGAAAAATCATTGAGATTTGATTTCCTCGTATTTTTCGTAATTCCGAAGTTGGCATTGTTACAAGGTTTCTGCCTTTTAATAAGATCTCTCCAGCTACAATTTTTCCAGGAGGAGTGGGAATAAGTCTTAGTATAGAGAGTGAGGTAATCGATTTTCCACTCCCCGACTCTCCTACAATGCCCATAGTCTCTCCCTTGCGCAGAACAAAGTCGATCCCGTCAACTGCTTTAGCTACACCTTTTGATGTATGAAAATGTGTTTTTAGACCTTTAACTTCTAAAATAACTTCCTTATCCATATGTTCCTCCTCTAATTAAGTTCAATTCTTTTGTTAAAAAATCGATATAGGATATCTACAAATAAATTTACGATGACAAAGATAATTGAGGCTACAAGTATTCCACCTTGAACCATAGGAAGATCTCTTGTCCTTATTGAATCGACAATCATTCGACCAAGTCCATTTATTGCGAAAACAGATTCAATTAAAACAGTACCGCCTAGGAGCGAACCAAACTGAAGTCCAACAACTGTAATAACTGGAATAAGTGCATTCCGTAATGCATGCCTGTAAATAATTACGTATTCCTTTACTCCTTTGGCACGTGCTGTACGAATATAATCTTGACTTACGACATCAAGCATAGTCGAGCGGGTCATACGAGCAACGATGGCTGCACCGCCAACTCCAAGAGAAATAGCTGGCAATATTATATGCAAAATACTATCCCATCCAGCTACCGGTAAAATTTGTAGTTTAATAGAAAATACATACATCATAACTAAACCAAAAAAGAAGCTAGGTAATGAAATTCCAAGTAGTGCAATTAACATGACCAAAAAGTCCATAAGGGAATAAGGTTTTATTGCTGAAATAATCCCAGCGGCCATACCAAGAACGATGGTGATTAAAATACTGAAAAAGGCTAATTCTATTGTAATTGGTAACCGTTGCATAATTTCATTAAGAACTGGTTGCTTATTTTTAATAGAATGTCCTAAATCGCCTTGAAACACATTAACAATATAGTTTATGTACTGTTCATGTAGAGGAAGGTCTAAACCAAGGTCCTTACGATATTGTTCAATTGTTTCTTTTGATGCACCTTCGCCTGCCAAAATCGCAGCCGGATCCCCAGGGACCATTTGCATAATGAGAAATACAACAAGCGTTACACCAAATATAACCGGGATAATTTGCAGTAAGCGTTTTGATACGAAAAATAACATAAAACCTCACCTTTCATGAGTTTATTTTTTCATTCGTGGGTCCAGAGCGTCACGTAATCCATCACCAAAAAGATTAAACCCTAATACTAGAATTGAGATGACTAAACCAGGAAAAATCGCCATATATGGAGCACTGAAAAGAAAGTCACGTCCACTTGAAAGCATAGTTCCCCACTCCGGAGAAGGAGGTTGTGCACCAAGACCTAAAAACGATAACCCAGCAGCTGATAAAATGGCTGTCGCTAATCGTAATGTACCTTGAACGATTATAGGGGATAGTATATTCGGAAGTATGTGTCTGAAAATTATGATGGCATCATTTGCGCCTAGTACACGGATCGCTTCAATGTATTCCAGCTTTTTTACTTCCATAGTTGAACCGCGAACGATTCGAGCAAATAAAGGAATAGAAAAAACACCAACTGCAATTGTTACGTTAATTAAACTAGGTCCTAAAGCACTGATGATTGCAAGAGCAAGTAAAATACCTGGAAAAGCTAGCATTACATCAAGAACTCGGCAAATAATATTATCTACCCACTTTCCGTAGTAACCTGCAAGAAGCCCCAATGTAATTCCAAAGATAGCTCCAAATAGTACAGAGGAAATCCCTACACCCATCGATAATCTTGAACCATAAAGGATTCGGCTTAGAATATCACGTCCCTTATCATCGGTACCCATCCAATGCTCAATGTTCGGAGGCTGCAGCTTGTTTTCAAGCTGAATGACGTAGGGGTCGTAAGGAGCTAGAAATGGAGCAAAAAGAGTCATGATTAAATAAAAGATAATAATAATGCCACCAAATAATGCAGCTCGATTAGAAGTGATGGCAAAAATAACTTGTCTCCATCTCTCCTGCTTACTAGCTTTTCTAATTGATCGAAGTGATGGATTTGTGCTTGAAACTAAAGGTTTAACTTCCATATGGTATATCCTCCTTTAATAAATTTAGGAATTAATGTGAAATGAGCGAATTCTCTAAATCCAAAATAAAAAAAGTCAGCTAGAAAGTAAATAGTATTAATTAGAATAGTTTAAATATTAAAAAAGATAGTAAGTA
>NZ_JBALPC010000303.1:0-3867 GCF_036965225.1 Bacillus sp. JJ1474
ATTGTTAATAATAAAAAAAAACCGACTCATTTAGAGTCGGCAAATTAGACAATAGCCATATCTTTTAATTGCTCGCCATTTACAATATCCTGAACCTCAGTACCTTCTAAAGTTTCTTTTTTCATAAGGGCTAGAACTAAAACTTCGAATTGTGGACTATTATTTTTGATGAGTTGTTCAGATTTTTCTAATGCTTTTTGGAAAAGCTCCTGCATTTTTACTTCTTTTTCCACTTTATTAAAAGTAAGGGTAAACCCATTTTCAAGCAAGCCAGTGTCAACCATTTGTTCGATGACCTTCTTCGCTTGCTGAACATCACCACTTACACCAATGCTGTGTTCTCCAAGGTAAATCCGTTCCGCAACACCACCTGCGAGGATCATAGCAACTTGGTCTAGCATGTCGCTCGTTGTTGATAAATGCATCTCTTTTGGAATTGGCGCTACATAACCAAGCGCTTGCCCGCGGGGAATGATAGTTGCTTTACGAACCGAACCTGGTTTTGTAATAGCAGCAACAAGGGCGTGACCTGCTTCATGAATAGCCACACGATTTTTTGTATCCTGATCTTGTAAAGATCTAGTTGAACTTCCTAGAATGGTTCGATCTAGGGCAAAATCCAAGTCTTCTTTAGCTATTACTTCCTGACCATTTCTAACAGCCCGTCTGCTCGCTGTTTCAAAGAGAGAATGAAGGTCCGCACCTGAAAACCCAGAAGTGCTCTCTGCAAGCTCATCGAGTGAGTTTATGACATCATCAGCTAACACACGATTTTTCGTATGAATGTCAATAATCTCTTTTCTTCCTTTTGTATCTGGAAGTGGAACATGAAAAGAGAAATCAATTCGTCCAGGACGTAGGAATGCATCATCGAGCATATCCTTACGGTTTGTTGCGGCGATGAAAAGAATTCCATCATTCGAATGACCGCCATCTAATTGAACAAGAAGCTCAGTCAATGTTTTTTCGCTTTCCTCTCCGCCATGCTGTTTTCTTTTTCCTGCAAGTGCATCTACTTCATCGACAAAAATGACGGCTGGCTTCTGCTTTCTAGCATTTTGAAACAATGTACGGACACGTGATGCACCAACACCAACAAACATTTCATTAAAGGCTGAACCGCTAGTAGAGAAGAAGGTCGCTCCAATCTCTTTGGCAATAGCTTGTGCCAGTAGGGTTTTACCTGTGCCTGGTGGTCCATATAATAAAATCCCTTTCGGCGGTTTTACGCCCATTTTTAATGAACGGTCTGGATCTTTGAGAGTGGAAAGTGTTTGCATAATCTCCTCTTTCATTTCACCTTGAATACCGCCAACATCAGCAAGAGAAATAGAAGGGAGGGGCCTTGCTTTAGATACGCTTTCCTTCATGGTGTTTGCAGCACCTAGTCCGCCTTTACCAGATTTATATAAATAAACGCCAAGCCCTACAAGTAAAATCATTAGTCCGCCAAGAATCCAAGGTGTAAAAGGACTGCTTGAAGAAAATGTATATTGAACATTATAGTTTTCTACTAATTTATCGATTATCTGACTATTCGGAGGTACATGGGACTTATATTCACCATCACTCGTCACAATCGTCAGCTTTCCATCTTTATGCTCGTTTATTGTAACCAATTCTCCATTTTGTGAGGCTATTAACTTCTCAACAGAGGAAAAGGGGATGGCTACTTCTTTATTTCCAGCTTGAACAGCCCATATAACTGCTGCCACAATTATCAAGAAACCAACAATAATCGGTACCATCGTTGAAGCTTTTTTAAATTGTAATTTCAACTTTTTCCCTCCTTACTGTTACCTTATTATTATAAGGAGCATAGTAAAGAAGGACTAGTGCCATTTTAATGTAAAAAGATGAAAAAAATGGTTAACACATGTTTTCAAGACTACTATGTTAGGGATTTAGCCAAAATAGGGCGAACATTATTATTGAAGGTTTCTATGTGATGGTTTTAATGTGTAATATTGAAAAGCGCTAACAAATCTATGCAATATTTTGCTCTTTTTTATTAGAATAAAGATATAAACCATTATTAAGCTAATGATCCTTCACAAATGTTGGAAACTATACTATACTGATGTTGGAATCATAATTACATAAACGTAACCACAAGGGGAGCTTTTCGCTGAGAGTGAACAGGAGACTGTTCTGACCCTTCGAACCTGTTAGATAATTCTAGCGCAGGAATGTGGCATGAATAGAAGGTTTTTTCTGTTGTTTTCTATTCTCCCCTTGAGGTAACGGAGTACAAAAAAAGGGGAGATTTTTTTATGAAAAAATTGGGTTTACTCGCATTAATCGAAGGCTCATTTTTTGCAGCTTTTGCCATTGTTTTAGATTTACTGCCTTCGATTAAACCAATACCATCTGTTTCTATTTCAATCGCAATGGTTCCCATTTTTATTATTGCATTCCGCTGGGGGTTAAAAGTCAGCTTGCTTTCCGGTTTGCTCTGGGGAGTCTTGCAAATAGCAATGGGGGATGCATGGATCGCCACTCCAACTCAAGCCTTTATTGAGTATTTTATTGCCTTTGCTTGTATTGGATTTGCTGGCCTGTTCTATAATTTTATTCAAAAAGAGATCAGATTCGGTTCGAAAAAGAAAGCAATTGGCTGGATGATAGCTGCTATCTTTGCTGGCAGCCTGGCACGTTATTTCTGGCACTTCATTGCAGGCGTTATTTTCTTTGGAGAATATGCGCCAGAGGGCATGTCGCCATTCCTCTTCTCGTTTGCAGCAAATGGAGCTACCATGATTGGAGCGTGGCTATTATGCTCAATCGCCGTTGTCCTTTTAGTATCAACTGCGCCTCGATTGATTATTAGAAAAGACAATACGCTGCTCATCACACATAAAAAAGTTTCTTAAATATTTTCTCAAATACGCTTCTGGCAAATCAGAGGCGTATTTTTTTGCATTTGCTTTGGCGGAAATGACTAGATCCTGATATGACATCAGCATTATTAATAATCACTTCCAAAATGAATCTCATAGTATATAAGGAAAAAAACTAAGGAGGTATTCGTTTGTATCCTTATTACGATTACAAAAATATGTACAGACAAACAGATAAATTGCTCAGGGATTTAACTAAAGCCATTAATGGAGAATATAGTGCTGTCCAATGCTATCAGAAAATAGCTAATTTGGCGACAACCGAAATAGAAAGGAAGCAAATCCTTGAAATTCGAGAAGATGAAATTAGACATTTACAGCAATTTACACAACTATATGTAAATCTGACAGGCAGGCAGCCACAACCTCAAATCGTGGAACAATGCCCAAACACTTACAAAGAAGGGATTGAGTTTGCCTTTGTAGATGAACAGGAAACGGTAGACTTCTATCTAGGTGTGTCTGATGAGATAACAGATGTAAATATTAAAAATGCATTCAAACGAGCCGCTTCAGATGAACAAAATCATGCCGTCTGGTTTTTATATTTTTTAAACAAGCGAAAATAGTTACAGGCAAAAACAAAAGAAATCGTCAGAAAAGATCGATTTCTTTTGTTTTTATTAATGTCTTTTTCTTATTTTTTAATAATTGGTTCTAGTTGTCTTGCGATTTCACTTAGTAAATCATGTAAGGTCAAGTGATTTTCATTCTGTCCTTTTTTTAGGGCTGACTGTAAAACCTTTGCAAACTCATACGAATTTACTTCAGGCCTCATATGTGAACACCTTCTATTGATCATTTGATGAAGAACTAAGCAGTGAATTTACTTTACAGTATATTAATGATTATTTTTATTTGTGACTTGAATAAAGTCTATTTTATAACATTTTAATAAGTAGGTTTCATCCAGTCTTTTTCGGGTAAATTAAAAAAAATTTTTTTTTTCCTACAAATACCCCCATAA
>NZ_JBALPC010000304.1:0-2830 GCF_036965225.1 Bacillus sp. JJ1474
AATTTATACTGTACTTATAATATTTAATATATTCTAATTACTATATCAATTCTGTTAATGGAGGTTAATATGGAGCAATCTTTAAATAGTAGTACAATAGCTTCCGATAAAGCAATTCATGGAAAACTGGATAAAGAATGGCTATCCCTTATCATCAAAGCTAAATCAATGGGTGTTTCAATCACAGACATAAAAGAGTTTTTAAGAAATAATCCTTCAGCTATTCAAAGTCATCGTTAAATTTATACCCTATTCCTCTTACGGTTTGTACATATATGGGTTTTACTGGGTCAGGTTCAATTTTTTTTCTCAAGTTGCTAACGTGTACCATTACCGTACGATTGTCACCAAGACTGTCTTCACCCCATATTTGCTGAAAAAGTTGTTCCACACTATAAACTCTTCCAGCATTCTTAGCTAATAGGCATAATAATTGAAATTCTTTTGCTGGCAGTGAGATTTTTTCTCCACATTTTTGTACCACATGTCGATCTATATCTATTGTAAGGTCGGGAAATTGAAGAATATCGTTTTCCCGATTTTTCTTTTCGTTGCTGCTTTCGAAATCATTTTGTCTGATTCTTCTTAATTGCGCTTTAATTTTTGCAACTAATACTGCTGGGCTAAACGGTTTTGTTATATAATCATCCCCACCAATTCGTAAGCCTAGGATTTTATCAATATCGTCTTCTTTTGCACTTAAAAATATAATAGGCACATTTGATTTTTTCCGTAATGACTGGCATGTTTCAAATCCATCTACTACCGGCATCATTACATCCAATAAGATTAAGTCAAAATTTTTTCTCCCAAAAAGAAGCAGTGCTTTTTCCCCGTTATCTGCCAATGTAACATCATAGCCTTCATTATTTAAATAAAGATACAAGACCTCCCTAATATCACGATCATCATCTACAACTAAGATCTTTTCGGTCCGCATAAACATCCCTCCTTAATAGCGACCTTCTTCAATCCTTATTAGCTAAACGAGATTATTTCTATTAAAATCATTATAATTTTACTACAAAAATACTAAAAATTCCCTAAATTACCATTAAATATTGATCGCAATTCATTGTTTAGTAAAATTTGTAAGCATTCGTCGAACAGTGTCAGAATATTTGTAATGTTTATAGTTGATTATTAAACTATTAAATTGTTACCATTGTATTGTAGGTGTTCGCGAAAGAATTCTACTCAACATGGCATCATGAAATACATAAGACTACAATTCTAAGGAGGAGTTTTATGAGCCAATTAACAGTCAATTTATTAGAGAAGGTAGAAAAGTTCTTAAGCGGTAAAAAACATTTGTATATTAATGGAGAATTTGTAGAAAGCAAGTCTCAGAAAACATTTGAAACATATAATCCTGCCACTGGGGAGGTTCTTGCAAACGTATTCGAAGCTGGTCCAGAAGATATCGACCTTGCTGTGAAAGCTGCTAGAAAGGCTTTTGATGAAGGTCCATGGTCTAAGATGGGAACTGCAAAAAGAAGCAGACTCATGTATAAGCTAGCAGATTTAATGGAGGAAAATGCTGCTGAATTAGCACAATTAGAAACATTAGATAACGGAAAACCAATTCGTGAAACAACTAATGCTGATATTCCGCTAGCTGTTGAGCATATGCGTTACTATGCGGGCTGGTCTACGAAAATCGTTGGTCAAACCATTCCAGTAAATGGTCCATTCTTCAACTATACTCGTCATGAGGCTGTGGGAGTTGTCGGACAAATTATTCCATGGAACTTCCCTCTTCTAATGGCAATGTGGAAGATGGGAGCGGCACTTGCTACAGGCTGTACAATCGTACTTAAGCCAGCCGAACAAACGCCTCTTTCAGCATTATATTTAGCAGAATTAATTCAAGAAGCGGGCTTCCCTCCTGGTGTCGTCAATATTGTTGCAGGTTTTGGTGAAACAGCAGGCCAGCCGCTTGTTGATCATCCGCTAGTTGACAAAATTGCATTCACCGGCTCCACAGAAGTTGGAAAAATGATTATGGAAAGAGCTTCAAAAACGTTAAAAAGAGTCACTCTTGAACTAGGCGGAAAATCGCCTAACATCATTCTTCCAGATGCGGACTTATCAAAAGCCATCCCTGGTGCTTTAAATGGGGTTATGTTTAACCAAGGTCAAGTTTGCTGCGCTGGTTCTCGCGTATTTATACAGAAGAAGCATTTTGACAATGTTGTGGCAGATATGGCAAGCCATGCCAAAAATATTAAACAAGGTGCAGGTATTCATGCTGATACAGAGATTGGTCCGCTTGTCTCGATCGAACAGCAAAATCGTGTACTAGGTTATATCGAAAAGGGCATAAATGAAGGTGCCCAGCTTGTTGTTGGCGGTGAAAAGCCACAAGAACAAGGTTACTTTGTCTCCCCTACCATTTTCGCTGATGTTAGTGATGAGATGACAATTGCGAAGGAAGAGATTTTCGGACCTGTTATTTCTGCCCTTCCATATGATGATCTCGATGAATTAATTAATCGCGCGAATAGCAGTGAATACGGACTGGCAGCAGGTGTTTGGACTCGTGATGTCGCGAATGCACATTATATTGCCAATAAACTGCGTGCAGGTACAGTTTGGGTAAACTGCTACAATGCCTTTGATGCAGCTTCTCCGTTTGGCGGATACAAGCAATCCGGAATCGGCCGTGAAATGGGATCCTATGCATTAAATAACTACACTGAAGTGAAGAGTGTTTGGATTTCAATGAAATAATTAACTCGCTTAAAAAGCCAAAGGAATCGATTTCCTTTGGCTTTTCCAATTTTTAAAAATAAAACCTCCCACTCTATATCTATGTTCACATATTATC
>NZ_JBALPC010000305.1:0-172 GCF_036965225.1 Bacillus sp. JJ1474
TGTACATAGAGTAACTCTCCTTTAGATGTATAGCGAAATATTAGGAAACGATATTATAATTCCCCATTCATCCTTTTTCTTGTACATAACAGCTCGTTAGTGACGGAGGGTTAAAGAAAAAATAGCACAGGACTATTTTTTTAAAAGCAACACTTACTCAATTAAATGGCCC
>NZ_JBALPC010000305.1:268-1351 GCF_036965225.1 Bacillus sp. JJ1474
TATTTCAGAAAAGCGCCCTATTTTTGGAGACCGATATTAATAAATAATAACCGAGGGAACTTCGATTAAAGTCCTCATTTTTTTATAACGCATATTATTCTCATTTAAAGATTATCTATTAATTTGACGCTGTTAGCATAGTGCTAATTGTGGAATTTAAATCTTCTTTAAAGTTTTCCTCGTATAGTTCCAATGAGAAACTAACACTTGCATCAATATTCATTGCAACCCAGTCTTCATATATAAATACTACCATTCGGGCTATTTTCAAGTCTGGTGTATTTTCTATAAATCCTGGTACTCTATGTGCTGAATATTTATTTCGCCATTCCACCAATTTATTCCAATACAAATTATAATCTTTTTCACTTAACTCTAATTTTGACAAAATAATTGGCTTTAGTTCTCCCTCTAATCCAAGCTTCTTCCAGTGTGTTTCATTATTGTTAGTGCCAAAAATCATACACCATAGATTAATTGACTGAAAGTAATGTGCATTTATTGTATACACCCAAAATTCCTGAGAACCAAATCTACATAGGTCATCAAATTTCTTATGTAAATATCTAAAACTTGAATAATGGTATAAAAAGCTTCTTAGTATTTCATACTGTTCACTCAATACCGACTCATTAAAATTCATGTTACTCTCCCTGGAATTTATTTACTGATTATTTCTAATTCGTTGATCGTCCTTTAGTCGTTGTATGCTTTACTCTTTAAAAACTTTTCAGGATTCTTTTTAATAGCTTCAATTATTTTTGCTTTTTGGCTTTCGGAAATTTTCTCTCTTGATTGTTTAAGATCCTTTGCCGAATATTGAAACTCTGAAAATACTGGAGATGATACATAATGATTTGGTTGTGCCATATTAAAGATTCCGTTTTCACCGACTAAGGTATTTTCCCAAACCTCTTCAGCAGCCTTTTTTATGATGGTCACGATTAATATTCCTTGCAGATTTTAAAAAAACATAGGAAGAGTTAAAGTCGTGACAGATGTAGGTATAGCCTACAACACTTACTCATAAAACCCTCCTGTTTTCATTTTTATATTATTTTAGGTAAAATTAAAGGGCAACAT
>NZ_JBALPC010000306.1:0-2648 GCF_036965225.1 Bacillus sp. JJ1474
GGATGGTTATTTCTAATGAATTTTAATCTATGATAGTACGAAGGGGAAGTGGTTAAGGGATGCCTATTTATTATTTGTTTGACTTCCGTTCATTAAATTAAGGAGTTGATATGAAATGATTTGGACGACTATTGCTGTTATAGTAATTGGAATAATTTTAACATTTTCAATGTGTCCCCCAAGTGCACTTGTGGGATGGGTTTTAGGTAAATTTGCACTTCATCCAAAGCTTGATTCAAAAGATATTACTGTAACATTTAACGGAACGCACTTAAAAAAGGAAGAAAAAATTAGATTTAATGACTACTTTAATGAAGCTCAATTTTTAGGAAAAAACCATATATTTCCGGGCAATGAAAAATTGTTTTTACATCCAGAGACTAATGTTATTCCATTTGTCATCAACGTAAAAAGTAGAAAAAAAGAAATGAATTTTTATATTTATAGTTACGATGACCACGTTGACGTAGTCAAACAGTGGAAGAAGAAAGTTGCTTCTTATAGTCTTAGATCTGAGTATCTACAAAAGTTTACTATTTCAAATAGTAGAAAAAAAATGGCTTGATGTACATATTTAAGAGAACTGTTGATTCTTACAACGCCTTATGTGTATAGGTTCGCTACATTACTCATACCGAATAAAACCTGTTCACGTCATACACATAAGGCTAAATTCAACATTGTATATGAGCACAGCCTAAAATAAAAAATGAACCATGAATGAAATCAAGATTCTCTTTCTTTATCTCGCTGATTTTAGTGCGTCCGCAAACCTTTTTATTCCTTCATTGATAGTCTCTTCATTCTCTCTAGCAAAAGTAAAACGCGCATAACATTTTTTGGATCCCATCATGGACCCTGGGACATAGATAACTCCTCGCTTTATGGAGTTTTCCAATAGTTTCATTTCATCTACATCTCTTTTTAATTTGCACCAAATATGGATTCCACCTTGAGGAATCGTAAACTCCACTTGATCCTTTAGATAATGATTAAAACTTGATACAATTTGATGGCGCCGCTTTTCTAATTCCTTCACTAATTTCTTGATATGAGAATGGAAATGCTCTGATTCTAAAAAATCGTTAGCGATCCATTGGGTAAAGCTAGCATGTCCAAAATCAATTTGTTGTTTAGCATCAGATAATCTCTCTATGACCGATCTTGGTCCGATAATCCAGCCAATCCTTAAACCTGAAGCAACGACTTTTGATAAAGAGCTAATGTATAACACATTCCCATGTTTATCGAGTGATTTTAATGTTGACACTTCTTCTCCTTTAAAAGACGTTAAACTATACGGGTCGTCCTCCACTACAGGAATTCCAAGTTCTGATGATATTTCTAAAATGGTTTTCTGCTGGCTCTCTTTTAGCAAAGTGCCTGTTGGATTTTGAAAAGCTGGATTTAAAAATATCATTCTTATCCGATGTTTTTTATGTAATTCTAGTAATTCATTTGGATCTACACCATCGTCATTTACTGGTAAATAGAAAGTTTTTAAACCTGCTGATTTAAATATTGGGAGATTATAATGATAGGATGGATCTTCAATCACTACTGCATCACCAGGCTTTAATAAGCATTGAACGACTAGGTGTAAAGCTTGTTGAGCTCCCGAAGTAATGAGAATAGATGAGGGATTTGTATCGATATTTCGAAACTCCTTCACATGCTTTGTAATGGTAGTCCTTAATACTACACTCCCCTGTGGATGATCATAACCTAGCCTACCGATAAAAGACCGAGTTGAAGTAATCTCCCTTAACGCGTTCACCGGAAAGAGATCCTCCGATAATTCACCACTGGCTAAATTAATTAATTGCTGCTCTTCCATCTCTTTACGTATTCTTTGAGCGATCGGTAAATTAGGTAAAAACGTCCCTGCTTCAATGTATTTGTTCCAACTAGGTATACGCTTTTTAGTGATCCCCCATATATCCTTACTAATAGTTGTACCACTTCCACGATTACGTTGAATGAGACCATTTGATTCAAGCTCATCATATGCAGCTACAACAGTGCTTCTATTTATATTTAGCCCTTTAGCTAAGTATCTCTCAGAGGGTAGTGGTTTATCTGGAGGAAAAGTTCCATCAGCAATGCCATTTTCAATAAACTCAGCAATTTGTTTATAAATCGGTTTTTTAGCTTTTCGGTCAATATTCCAGTCCATTTATTTGCATCCCTTTTTAAAATTTTGTTTTATATATTGTAACCTAATTTTCCTTACTTTTTTCAATAATACAAATAAATACCCTATTGAGTCACACGACCAATAGGGTATTTAACATTGCTATCCACTAAACAATTTTACTAATATACACACCAAGCGCAATGACAGACAATAATATAACGATAGCATAAATGAATGTTAAGTTAGTAGTATTTTTTTTAGTTGAGCCACTATAATTCTTGTCACTCTTACTCGCTACCAGTACTGTCCCAGCCCCAGCTAGTATTGAAATAATTATGACAAAAGCAATCAATATTTTCATAGGCCACCTCTTTTTCATAATTTAATTAAAAAGTCTATCAAAACTGCCCAAAGTTATTTTTCATCTAAATCATTACTATAAAATAAATGGTAATGCTTGTACCCATCCATTATTGAATAAATTCCACCATCCACTTTATTGTATGACACC
>NZ_JBALPC010000307.1:0-586 GCF_036965225.1 Bacillus sp. JJ1474
TTCTACCCTCTGTTTTACCACTATTTATGATAAGGTTCACCGTAACATATTAAAGTGAGGTTTTTTCTGTTTCTTGCAATAATGGGGAGTCGATTTAGCTACTCCTCCTATAGAATTGTTAATACGACAATTCTTAGTATATATGTTAAAATTAATAGTTTTTACACCCATTAAATTTTTGTAGCAAGGAAATCAAAATATTGCTTAAATTTATCACATTGGTTTTTCCATGTCCAATTCTGTATTTGTATTAAGTTTTCTTCAGACAGTTTCTTTAGCAGTGCTGGTTGTTTGTAGATTTTTAATATAGCCTGTTGCAAGGCCTCTATTGAACGATCCTTCAATATGAACTCCTTCTGCTTAGGGCCTAACACTTGTGGAACAATCCCTACATTGGTTGAGATTACTGGAACACCACAAGCCATGGCTTCCAAAATAGGGTTAGGTGTCCCTTCTATTTCTGACATACAGACTAAAATATCGATATTAGAATAGTAGTGAACCATTTCATGGTGAGGAACAATGCGTTCATTACTATCGCAATACTGTCCTGTAATGCGATAGCCTAAATCTTCGAATTGTGCCA
>NZ_JBALPC010000307.1:617-3645 GCF_036965225.1 Bacillus sp. JJ1474
CTATGGTTCGAAACCCTTTGAAGTCCTTTTTTTTCGGTCCCCATTTACTATTTCCCACCCAACCGATTTTCAATGTTTTTTTTTGAGTGTTAAACCTCTCTAATCCGATAGGATAGAAAATATCAGGGTCAACTCCATCTTCAATAACCATTAGTGGTTTCGGATACTCTTTAATATTATTATAGATATTCCAAAGGGACCTGGAGGAGACATAATAATAAGCAGAATGGAAAAGATTTTTTCTTTTACGTATTTCCCTTTTTTTCAAAAACAAATGATCATAAACACAAGTCGATAAAACCTTTTCCTCTAGGAATTTTTCAGCACCTTCAGCTGATAATAATGTTGGAATCATATCTCTCCAGAAAATATGGATAATGTCAAAATCCTCTATTTCGCTAAATAATTTACTGTAATTCCAATCCAATTCTTTCATTGAAAACAATCTAAAATCAAAGAAGCTGTTTAAGTTCTTCTCAATTTGTCGCATAATATTGCCAAACGCCCAATAATCAACGTCGGCGATTAAAGCAATCTTTATTTTTTGCTGTTTTTCATTCAAAACGAGCCACTCTTTTCCCTTATCTATAGAGTTGTTTTTTTCCTTCACCCATTGAATAACAGTAGGTGTTAATATCTTATAACCATATTTTTTTTCAAGATAAAGAGCTGAGGCCTCTATAACCTTCGAAGAGTATCTTTGTTTTTCATAGTCTAAATCAGTTGTATTATTTTTTTCGATTGTATGGTCGTGTACTAAATGAAACGAACATATATTGCCAATCCGAAGCCCTTCTCTAAAAAGACGGATTGAAAAGTCTAAATCCTCAAATCCAATAAACATTTGCTCGTCATAGCCACCTAACCGTTGAAATGTACTTTTTCTGAAAATAGAAGCGCCACCAAAAAGGAAATTTGATAAAAAAGGCTTGGTTAAATATTTTTTATTAATATTTTCAATTTTAGTTTGTTTGAAGCAAGTACCGGCTCCAAGTGCAACATGGTTGTCATAAGGAGTTATATAAAGATGGCCGCCTAAAGCATCGATTCTCTTTTCATTAGATTTTAATAGGGGTAAGTTCAGGAAATGGCACCCAAGTGTTTGAAGGGTTTCACGTAGCGGATCTAATGGATCGCTGATGAAATAGATATCATTATCTAAACACATAACCCAATCAGTGTTGATATGATCTAGCGCACGATTCCTCGCACCAGCGACCCCATAATTACAACCAAGCTCTACGATTTTTATATTAAAACGAAGATTGGTACACTCGCTTTTTAATTCCTCTAATTGTTCGGGACTTGATCCATTATCAACTATTAACAAGTCTCCCTTAAATCGTGGGATATAGTTTTCTATGGATTTTAATAGCCTCTTCGACATAGTAACTCTATTTAAAGATAAAAAAGTTATCGTCAAATTTTCGCCATTGGGACCTATATTATTATCTGCTGATAATAAATGGCTTAATGGACTGCTAAAGTAACTTAACTTGTTTACTCCTTTGTTAAGACCAGACATTAAGTCAACTCCTTAATTAAAAAAAAGATATAAATACTCAATATTTAAATGTAACCAACTGAGTCCCGCAAAGGATTTTGAAGATATTTTTTATAAGTGATGAATTGCCAGGCAGGAGAAATTCTCTAAGATGTTAAAACAAATTTGTCCAATTTTTGTGCATATGCCGACTAAAGATTGATGGGAAGGAGTGTTCCAAATATCTTATGAAAACCAGAAACCCCTTGTAAAGGACGCTTACCCATATTTAACAAATTTTGGACCTATATACTATTAAACAACGAAAGTTTAAATTCCATTCCTGGATTTCTTGTCTATGTTATTAAATAGCTGACATGGATAGTTCCAAAATTTAAAAATCTTTTTAAGAAGAAAGGTATCCGTTCAAGTGAAATTAAATTTAATCATTAATTAACTTAAAAGGACTATCATCCTATTTTTTCAATCATCATACATAACTAACACATTTAAATTTAAAACCAATAATATATAATAAATAACAGCTTATGAGGTGAATGAATGGAGAAAGTTTTGGTTAGTGGCGGTGCGGGTTTTATTGGATCCCACATTGTCGATCTACTAGTCAAGGAAGGTTATGAGCCTATTATTATTGATAATCTTTCGACCGGAACAACAAGTAACTTACTATCCAATTTAAAATTTTATCATGTTGATATCACATCTCCGGACTTAGAAATGATTTTTGAAAAAGAGAAGCCATCCTATGTAATTCATCTTGCCGCTCAAGTAGACGTCGAAAAATCCATTAAAAATCCATCGAGAGATGCGGAAATTAATATTTTAGGTACAATTCGTTTGTTGACATATTGTTATCAATTTAATATAAAAAAGATCATTTTTTCTTCCTCATGTGCTGTATATGGAAATACTCCTCATTATGGCATTACAGAATTATTCCCAGTGCAGCCACTCTCATTTTATGCTATATCCAAATATGCGTCGGAAATGTATATTAAGCTTTTTTATGATCTGTATGGACTTCCATTTACTATTCTACGATACGCAAATGTCTATGGCCCGCGACAAAATTCAAAAGGTGAAGGGGGAGTTGTCTCCATTTTTTTAAATAAACTTTTCAAGAATGAAGATGTCAACATATATGGGGACGGGGAACAAACTCGTGATTTTGTTTACGTAAAGGATGTGGCAGCAGCTAATTTACTATCGCTGAAAAAAGGAGATAATGAAATTATTAATATTGGTTTAAACTCAAAAACTAGCATTAATAAACTCTATCATCTATGTAAAACAATGATTACAAATCCACCTGTTTACCCGATTTATCTACCAGCACGTAAAGGAGATATTAAACATAGTGCATTGGATCATACGAAAGCCATTGAAATACTTGGCTGGAAGCCTAAATATGATTTACTACAAGGCTTATCTGAAACAATTAAAATCTTTGATGCAGAGAACCAAGGGCTTAACTAACTTTTAAGTATCTCTTTTATCAAAATTGGTCAATGCATAGAGAATAAT
>NZ_JBALPC010000308.1:0-8917 GCF_036965225.1 Bacillus sp. JJ1474
GAAGGAATGTATTATAACAAACGGTGCTTTAGTTCAAGAAGAGATAGTTTCAAAATAACTGGATATTTATGTTGAAAATAACTTTGTCGTATAGTATATTAATGGAAATTAGAGGTGAGTATAATGCGTTCTTATAAGATTATTATGTCGTTCTCACAATTACATCATCATATCAAGTAGCCTTGCTATCCGATTTTAATAATCGTCAATAGGAAGGCTATTTATCATTAAAACCGTATTTGATTAAGTTCAACACTTAAATCAGGTGCGGTTTTTTTATTTATTAAAAAAATTTGGAGGTTAAGGAATATGAAGAAAATGGATTATCAAAATGTGAAGGGTACACAAGATTATTTACCTAATGATGAAGTAGTACGAAGAAATATTAGAAGAACTTTAGAAGACGTATTTATCCAATACGGATGTAACCCCCTCGAAACACCTATATTAAATTACACGGAATTGCTCGCTTCAAAATATGGTGGAGGTGCTGAAATATTAGAAGAAATGTACACATTAACGGATAGAGGAGAAAGGGATTTAGCTTTAAGATACGACCTTACTATTCCCTTTGCAAAAGTTGTTGCTATGAACCCAACATTGAGGATGCCTTTTAAGAGATATGAAATTGGTAAAGTATTCAGAGATGGTCCAATCAAATCGGGACGTTTTCGTGAATTTACTCAATGTGATGTTGATATTGTGGGAGTGGAATCACAAATTGCTGAAGCAGAATTAATGGTTATGGCATTAGATGTATTCCGTAAACTCGGGTTAAAGGTAATGATTCAATATAACAATCGGAAATTATTAACGGGTATGTTAGAAGTGTTTAATACAGAGGAGGACAAAATAAATAAAGTTGTTTTAATCCTTGATAAACTTGAAAAAGTAGGATTAGAAACGGTAACATCGGAGCTGACTGAACAAGGTCTTTCACCTTCCACTGTCCAATCCATTAAACAGTTTTTGAACGATAAAAATAATAAAAGTTATAGCTACTTTGAGCCTTTTGCAAAACAAAATAAACAAGTTGAACAAGGATTAGAAGAATTGAAAGAACTGGAAACCTATTTAGCTTTCCTAGGTGTTAATGGTAAATGTGTATTTAATCCGTTCTTAGCAAGAGGATTAGAGATATATACTGGCACTATTTATGAAGTTTTTTTAACAGACAAAACCATCAAGTCTAGCATTGGCAGTGGTGGTAGATACGACAATGCAATTGGTGGACTCATTGGTACAAAAGAGAAATTCTCTACGGTTGGAATATCATTTGGTTTAGATGTCATTTATACCGCTTTACAATTATCGAAGGATAGCACGCTAGAAGAATCGAATGTCGATTTTTACATTATACCAATGAATACTCAAAAAGAATCATTATTAGCAGCAAGTTATTTAAGAGAAAAAGGGTATACGGTGGAATTGGAAATGGGGAACAAGAAGTTAGGTAAAGCCTTAGATAAAGCAAATAAAGAGAAAGTACGTAATGTTATCATAATTGGAGAGGAAGAAGTAAAAAATAATCAATTTAAAATCAAAGATATGTTAACTGGTGAAGAAAAAACTGAAGGTTTCCTTTTTAATAAATAACTTTTCTTATTGAACAATAGCGTTAGTTAAAGCAGAATCGAATTATTTTAGGGTTGGTTCCATATTATAATTATTCAATTAAGCCAGCCAATAGAAGTTTCAGTGATTTCAGCAAAACGGGATCAAGTCCCACGGGCGCTATGTTCTATTCCGACTACCCCTATAATAAAACCAAATAAAAAGTTCAACCAGTAAAAACTGGCTAAACTTATAATACGATCGGGCGCGATTGTTGAATAAGAAAGGGCATTACATATTTTATATGACTAATATGTAATGGCCTTTTATTTATCTATATTATAAAATTTAGGTCTTGATAAAAAATTTGCTTGTTTTACCTTCTTGATCTTGGTATAAGTACTCAGAAAATTGAAATGTGGCATCAATCAGTCGATGGTGGTCATGATGATTTAATTGAGTATATGGATTGGCCAGTTACAGAAAGCTATATCGAAACTGTTGGACAACATTTTGGAATTAAAACATCATTTCAGTGGCATGAGGGTGGAATTTATAACGAACTTATGAGAAAGGATAGTCTTACTGATAACGTTTATTACTGTGATAACGGAGAAATAGTTAAGCTACCTACAAGGAATGGTAAAAAAAGTACAAGGCATAAATGGCTTGCAATGAGTCCTGATTTAAGAGTCAGATGGTGTTCACCATATGTGAAAATTGATGCCTTTCGTAGGGTATTAAATAATTATCCAAGATATAAAGATAAAAAGATTCTTGTAATTACTGGTGAACGAAGAGAAGAGTCTCCTAACAGAGCAATGTATTTCGAAACTGAAATACATGCCTGTAATAGCAATATGAGACTTGTACACGCTTGGCGGCCAGTGATTGATTGGTCAGAACAGATGATTTGGGACGAATATGAGAAAAGAAGATTTCTTCCACATCCAGCGTACTTGCTTGGCTGGAACCGTACTAGTTGTTTTGGCTGTATTTTCTCAACATCAGACCTATGGCAATGATGCGAGAAATAGCACCTGAACGTTTCAATAAGCTAGTGCAGAAAGAAAAAGAGTTAAACCATACCATTGATACAAATCGCTTATCTCTGGAGCAAAAAGCTAATTTTGGTTCAATTGACCGATTACCGAAAGACAAACGATTGAGTAAATGGGTAATTCTTGCATTAAGTAGAAATTTTAATAAAGAAGATTTAATTATGTATAAATGGGAAATACCAGCGGAAGCTTTAATAGGTTCAACCGGTGGACCTGTTTAATCCCATTTCAAATAACCATGTAACCATTTAGGGGAACATTGATTTATTTAAACTTAGATAACTAAAGAGTAATTATGTTAAGACAGGATGGATAACCCACCCTGTCTTTTTTTATATCATACTGGGGGAAATAAAAATTTGACCAATTTTTTTAATGATGAAAAAATGCTTTTCTCAACATCATATCTGGATGACGAGATTAAATGTTTAAAGGTCGCAATACCACCACATATCCTAGCTACCTTTGCTATGCGGAGAAATGAAAAGGAAGATAAACTGCTTCAACATAACCTTTTAGACCGAATTGGGTATAAGGTTGAATCGCTGTATATTGATTGTGGATCTTTTACATTTAAAGATACTGATTATGGATTACAGGAAATGATCGACACTTATTAAGAAATGAGAGAAGAAGATGGATACACATTTGATATTCATGATGAACAAGAATTGGTGATGTTTTCTCATTGGTGGTTCCGTCAATTTGATGCAAGGGTATTTTTAAAAAAAAGATTTGTGTAGATATAATTACCAGTAGAATTACAGTTTTATATACCTTAATATAATAGAGTGCTTCATGAGACCTAAAAATATACCACACTGGAGGTTTTGAAATGAAAAAGAGTATCATTGCTAGTGTAGTAGCTTTGGGAGTGCTAGGAGGTGCAACAGTTCCAGCCAATGCAATGACTATGTTTAAAGAACCGCCGTTCGAATCTTACAAAGTATACAAAGGAGATTCTTTTTCGCTCATTGCAAAGCGTTACGGACTGGATTATAAGAAACTAATGGAACTTAACCCAACAGTTGACCCAATGAATATGCAAGTGGGTTCTGTTATTAGGTTAATGCCTGAGAAAACAGCGAACCAAGAAGAAGTCATTACGAACAAGATTATCAATACAGGTTTATCCTTAATAGGAAAGGCTGAATACTCTGATCTAGGTAAAGTAGACTATGCCTCCCTTAAATTCCGTTGTGCTTCGTTCCTTGATTATATTTTCAAACAAAACGGAATTGACTTAGGTACAGCAAATGAAGATGATATGTATGAAATGGGAACACCCGTTGAAAGGAAAAACCTAAAACGTGGGGATTTAGTTTTCTTTGACGGTAACCATAACGGACTAATTGAACATGTAGGAATTTATATTGGAGATAATAAATTACTTCATATGGCGAACCACAAATTAGACGTTGTTGTTAGTGACATGAATGGAAGCTATTATAAAGAGGCTTATTATGGGGCAAAAAGAGTTATACCTAGTTTGCTTCCTTAAACTACACCAGCAAACAAAGACAGGCGGTTTTCCCCTGTCTTTTTTGTATATATTTTCTTTGCCATTTACAACCCCATCCAATAACAGCCTATGCCCCGATAAATAAAAGAGCTAGGCTGAAGATACTACAGTTGTAAATATAGATGTTCTCCTTAAGGATTTAGAAAATGAACTTAAAAATAATTGAAGTAACGGCTGTATTAGAAATATAATTTAGAATCCATTTTGCTTTTCGTATTTTTCCTCCACAATCGGGACATTTAATGGAATAAGACTCTTAAAAAAACGGGATATTCATGTGAGATTTTGAAGAAATGCACTTAAACTGATTTGTTCAATAAGGAGATGCTCCGCTTCCTATACAGAGCAGGAGAATTGACCCCAGCTATTTAAGCAAGATCGTCTCCCCAAATTCATCAAATGCGTGCTTAAAGTCAAATGCAAAAGGATCTGTTCCATGTTGAATATAAAAGTCGTATCTCTTGAAAGCCTCCTTCCATGAAACATCCGTTACCTTCTCCGTCCACCACACCACATAATTAGGTTGTCTCTCTTGAAGAGGTCCAAACCACTTGTTCCTGTCCCGTAAAGCTTGCTTATGTTGACCTGAATAGGTAAAACGATATAAACATTGAAGGCTTTTCCATACTGTTAGTGTGAGAATGGGGGAACCCTCTCCTTTAATTGCTTTCTCAGGGAAAAGTACTCTATTAGGTGAAAATTCCTTTATTAGATGCCCAGTTTTAGCAGCCTGTCGAATTATTTCATTTCCGACTTCAAAAAACTTACGAGAGGCAGGATGTTCATTTGGATGTTTTAACCTACCAACTGTATAAATCGCAACAAAAGCCAAAATTACCCCTCCAATTACACTATTTACCTACATATATTCTAGAATGACTGGACTAATTCCTAGTTGAACTATATAACTATTAATTGTGGTGGTAGATCAGATGCTTTTCTTTGTTGAACCTTTATTTAGTAGAAAAATACTCTTTTTAAACACCAGATTTAAAAAATGAGTTGCAAAAATGGATAATTATAAAGAACTTAGAAAATTTGTAGGACAAAGTCCTTTTATACTACCAGGTTGGGTTGTTATCAAAATGATTCTAGTATTGAGTCCAAATCCTAGTTATTCCATTAAAGAGCGCTCTACCTGAATAAGAACAACAAAAGAATGCAAAACCAGTTGTGTAAATTTATGAGTTGTAAAATAGTAGCTTGCATGTCTTCTTGCAAATACTTGTGAAAAATGTTAATCTAAATATGAATTATTTTTGTTCGGTGTAAAGGATAGTTTTAGTAAAACTTTTCGTCTTGATGATCACTGAGAGCAAGGATAGTAACACAATGTGTGTTTTTCACACTAGGAGGCAACATAAATGGAAAATGGTAAAGTAAAATGGTTTAACAGCGAAAAAGGCTTCGGATTCATCGAGCATGAAGGTGGAGAAGACGTATTCGTACATTTCTCAGCTATTCAAGGCGAAGGTTTCAAAACTTTAGAAGAAGGTCAAGCTGTGACTTTCGATGTTGAGCAAGGTCAACGTGGAGCTCAAGCAGCTAACGTGCGTAAAGCTTAATAATAAAACCAAACTCAAGCAGGCTCTTTATAGAGTCTGTTTTTTATTTATCTTATAAGCAAAGAACCCCACTCACGAATGAGTAGGGCACATATAAAACAGTAAATCAAATGGTAAACAAAGTGTATCACATAATCACAAATTCTCCTACATTTAAATTAACAATTTTATTATCCTTTTGTAGAGAGGGCTAAATTACCAACCCTTTTTGGGTTATTCAAACGAGTGCTTATGTTGGATTAAGCAATAATATTCAACAAATGGGTGCGATTCTGTAGCAAGAATTACGCTCTTTCGTTGTGTTAAGGGCCATTAATGGAGGAAGAATATACAGAAAAAGTGACTGGAAGGATGTTATTTATTGCAATATGCTTGGTTAATAACCGAGTAAAATGACCAAAACTAACCAGATAGGTAACTTAACTTAGAATAATTATGGAGTGATTTTATGAGTAAAGCTAAAGGAAAAGGTGGAACTGGGAGAGGAACAGACAAGAAGGGTTGGAATCGTTGGCAAGCTAGTGCAAACAAAAAAAAGAGTGCAAAACCTTATGTTAGTAAAGGTACAAAAAAAACAAATGTTGAAAATGACCCCACGAGCAAAAGTTAAACTAAGTTATCCGAAATATAGCGAATGCTGAAATAAATACAATTATTTATTTACCCAACGTGTGCGAGCTCCTTTATAGGAGTTCGCTTTTTTCTTTTTATGCTGGGTAAGGTCAGTTTAATATAAGTAACAATTTACTTTTCTAGGTTTTTCTTAAAAATAAACGGTTCTTTTAATGTGAAATCGCTCTTTTAAAAAGCCCCTTAAATTTCTCCCTATCTTCTGATGTAAATGGTTTTGGCCCCTTTGTACGCATTCCGCTTTTTCGAGCCATTGCGCTCAAATAACGTGTTTGTAATAATTGGTCAATGTTTTCATTTGTATAGGTAGACCCATTATGGTGAAGTACCACACACCCTTTTGCTAACCCTAGCGAAGCAAGACCATAATCTTGCGTAACGATTATATCTCCTTTTTCTACTAACTTTATAATCCGATAATCAGCAGCATCTGCTCCAGAATCAACATAAATGGTTTCCACTCCTGATGGTTGTTCCGCATTAGAAAAATGAGAGTAGCTAGTAACAAGGATAACAGGTATTTCAGCACTCGTACCTTCAGAGATAATGATATCTTTTACCGGACAAGCATCTGCATCAACATAAATTTTCATCTTTACCTCTCCCCGTAAGTAAGTTTGAGTTGATGATAGTGGCAAATTTAGTCTTTGTCAAACGATAAAGATGGTTTACCTAAAATCATTAAATAACAAAAGAAAGATCTTTTTTTCATTGGAGAAACCCTCTTACAGAAAATAAGGATATTGACCCTTCTAAGAACAAGTTATTTGCTGTTATGATTTTCGAGATTTGGATTTGTTTGTAAATCATGAAAGGTAGGATATAGCAAAGATGAATTTAAAAAAGATTTTCAAGTCTTTAGTTCTAGCATTCTTTCCTGCGGCCTCAACCGATCATCCCAAGTCCATTCGCTCCCCGGGGCCAGGTGTCACAGTGATCGGGGTCCTGATGGCTCTTTGGTGCATCGCGTTTGCGGTGGTCAATATCGTTTTCGAGGTCACTGACCATTTCGCCGGGGGTCCACTTGCCGAGTACACGGCCGGCATCACGGTGATGAACTGGCTTGTTGTTGGCTTTAAGTCATTGGGCGCGGCTGTGGAATTGTTGTCGGTTGCGAACATCCCGAAACTTCACCTACCGGCACTCATGACCGTGTTGGTGTGGGGAGCTTTCGCCACGCTCGGCTTATATGCCCTGGGCAGCGTGACGCAGGCGCTGGGTATGATCTTTGGGTTTATGGGCACTGCCGAACAAATCGATCTGGCAGGCATCGGCTACGTATTTATGTTCCTGTTGGCCGCGGCAGGCTATGGTTTCCTGGCCGTCTCCTACTCGCGGCGATACGGCACACGAAGAGGCTATGCTGTCCTCGGGGTGGTCGGCGCACCTGTGGTACTTGGTTTGATCCTGATAGCGGTCCCAATGCTACTGGTTGCCCTCGGATTCATGCCTGCATACTGATGACACTTTTCGCTGACAGGAAAGATGGAGCATCATTATTAATCACCATTTCCATGGTGATCCTTTCTGCTTCTGCCAATTCTTGCGCCACCTCAACGTTCATCCCACATTTTGCGCCTGTATAGGTATGTTTATAATTTTTTGGCAGGAATTCGACTCCCACTATCAAAGTTTAGATGAATCCAAGCAATGCGGTGATTCCTTTGACTCTATAAAAAGATGAAATCCCAGATATTTATTCGATTCGTATCGGATCGAACCAAGTTAAAATAATCGTTAGTATTGGATATCATAGACAATATTCGAGAGGAATGGAAATACTTCACAACTTTTAAGAAATCGGGCGCGATTGTGGAAGAACGAATTGTCATTTCACACTAGTATTACATTGAAGCAATCAAACGGGCTATTTAGAAAGCTAAATATAAATTGCAACGAGAAGTTAACCATGATAATGTAATTTATGGGTTAGATTCCTATAAACCTACCCAAAGGAGTTATTTCCATGATTATTCAATTCATTCGTTATAGATAGTAACAGGTATAGACTATTTTCAGATCCTATTCATATTTTTTTGAAAAATATGAGGAGGGTTTATTTGTCTATGCCTTTTTCATTTATCTAAAAACGAATGAATGAGGTGACTTCTTTGTTTAAAATGAATAAAAGAATGAAGAGTACGGAGTATATAAGTAACTTTGAATCCATTTTTAAGTGTCCTATTTGTCATTCATCAATGATGGTTTTTGAGTTTAAAAGTTTAATCTGCTCAAATAACCATACATTTGATTTTACCAAGCAAGGATATATCAACTTGACGACTCACCAGGTAAAAACTAAGTACAGCAAGGATCTTTTCGAAGCACGAAGAAAACTTATTATAGAGGATGGATTTTTCAAACCACTCAGCCAAGCAATTGCTGAAATTATAAATAAGCATACTATTAAAAAAGGAGAAATATCATTAATTGATATGGGATGCGGAGAGGGTTCACACCTATCCTCTATTTGCGATATTGTTAGTTCTGAATATAATAAAACAATTAAAGGAGTAGGAATTGACCTTTCTAAAGAAGGCATATTGGTAGCTGCCAAGAACTACACCAATAAGATTTGGGCTGTT
>NZ_JBALPC010000308.1:8960-9152 GCF_036965225.1 Bacillus sp. JJ1474
TTGCCAATACACCATTCAAGGATAAGCAATTTGATGTTATACTGAACATCTTGTCGCCTTCAAATTATGCAGAATTTAACAGACTGACAAAAGCTGATGGTCTAGTAGTTAAAGTTGTTCCCCAATGTGGCTATTTAAAAGAATTTAGAGAAGTTATATTCGATGAACCCAAAAAACAATCTTATACTAATG
>NZ_JBALPC010000309.1:0-1480 GCF_036965225.1 Bacillus sp. JJ1474
ATTTAATTGAACAGAAGAGAATTGAACTGATACAAGTGGCGATGAAAAATGGCTTAGCTTCATCCACGGCCATCAGATATAGCCAAGAACTTGATCTTTTGCTGAATGAGTATCACCGCAATCATAGCAAAAAAATACCCACACACTAAAATAACCAGCCTAGGTAAACATACCTGAGCTGGATTTTCTTTTTTGTAAAACTTTTTTTACCCATTACTAGCAGTATAAAAAATAAGGTCTTAAACGACATCTCCCACTTTTTCTCCTGAACTGTTTTGCAATAAATACATTTTATGATATAAACCTTGTTTGGCTAGAAGCTCTTGATGGTTTCCTCTCTCGACAATTTCACCTTGATGCAGGACAAGGATTAACTCAGCATCTTGAATCGTTGACAGACGATGGGCAATGGCAATTGTCGTTCTCCCTTTTCGCATTTTTTCTAAAGCAAACTGAATAGCTTCTTCAGTTTCTGTATCAATATTAGCGGTTGCTTCATCCAAAACGAGTATTTTTGGATTTGCAGCAATCGTTCTTGCGAAAGCGATTAGCTGTCTTTGTCCACTTGAGAAGGTAGAACCTCTTTCTACTACCTGCTGATTATAACCATTCTCTAATTTTTCAATGAAAGCATGAGCTTGCACAAATTGAGCTGCATCTAAGATTTCTTGGTCACTTAGTTCTTGTTTATGGAGACGAATATTATCATTAATCGTACCGAAAAAAAGGAACGGATCCTGAAGGACTAATCCCATTCTAATCCTTAGCTCTTCCTTGCTATAGGATTTGATTGATTCTCCATCAATCAAAATCTCCCCTCTTTCAAATTCATAGAAACGCATCATGAGATTAATGATTGAGCTCTTTCCACTTCCGGTGTGCCCTACCAGGGCAACAGTTTCTCCAGGTCTAGCTGTAAAGGAAATATTCTTCAAAACGTCTCTCTTTCCGTCATAAGAAAAGCTTACATTGCGGAATTCAATTTCCCCATCAAAAATTTGCTTTTTCGCGTTCTCCGGCTGTTTAGGGGCAAGCTCTGTTTCATCAACAAGCTTAAATACTCTTGATGCTGCGACAATAGCCTGCTGGTACATAGAAAGTCTCATCATCATTTGATTAACAGGCTCAAAGAAACGATCTAAATAACTGATAAATGCATAAATAACTCCGATTTCGATTGGGCTGTTGAATGAAGTGATGCCAAAAAAGCTTAATATCATGATTAATGCGAAAACATAAACTAAATCAATGGCTGGCCGTAATAACAGACTATCAATTTTAATATTTTTCATCCCTGCTTGATAGTGCTTTTCATTAATATTTTCAAATTCCTGTCTAAGCCGTTTTTCTTGGCGGAAAACTTGAATGATTGACATGCCTTGCAATGATTCACTTAACTTCGCATTAAGCTGGCTCAGCCTCTCCCTCATATCCTGATAAAAAATGGAGCTATATTTTCTATAAGTCTGCATGATATAGA
>NZ_JBALPC010000310.1:0-2656 GCF_036965225.1 Bacillus sp. JJ1474
AATCAGATGAAATTAAACAATGGAAAAGTGATCTGATTGAACTTGTGAAGACTAGTTCAAAATAAAAATTACTTTTATTAGGAGAAAATAATGAATGTACTTCAAAAAAGAATCCTTTCTACATTAAAAGATGCTGGAAAGGAAAAAAGTGTTGGTCATATTAAAAATAAACTTGGTGTAGAAAACTCGCAGACTATTTATGCTGAGTTGGATATACTAGCAAATGGTGGATATGTAACAATAATACGCTCAGAAGATAGTGGAAAGATTAAAAAAGCTTCAATAACTGAAAAAGGTATTAATTATTTTTACGAAGGAAATAAACCCACTAACAGGCAAGAAGTACAAACCCAGATTGATGAATTAAGGGAAGCTGTTGAACTATTAAACCAAGCTATGAATGCCCCCACAAAAGAAGAAAGAGAAGGTGCATTAAGTAAATTGGATAAAGTACAAAGTGTTTTAAATGGAGCTTACCAAGTATACGAGAATATTAGCAAATTCTTTTAAGTTTAAAGAGGTGTTGAAATCTCTAAGAGTGGATTGTTTTCTAATTAATGGAAATAAAGCAGAAAAAGCCCTACTCACAATACTGAGTGGGGCTATTATTATTACTTATTTTTCGCAAACCCATAAAAGCCTGTATTCTTAAAAGCTGAATCAATAATAGACATAGTAATTAAATCAATTTGACTAGGCTTATAATCATTTTTAATTGCCCCAACCTTCTCCAAACGTTTTAACATGTTTTTTTGACCATCAGTTAAATCTTCTCTTTCGATTGGATCAAATTTTTCCTTTAAGCTCATTTCGTCATCCTCCTCAATATCTATTACTTCAGGCGGTTTCTTTCCAGCTCTTAGATCAGATAATGTTAATCCAAATGTTAATTGAAAATGAGGATAGTCAACAAAGTCTTTCCATCTTCCTCCCCACTCCAATCCAAGAGATTCACCAATATCCCCTACTCGTTTCCATCTTGAATCAATGTTCCAATTAATTTTTGTAGGAGTATCAATCACAGCAAAATCAAAAGCAAGTCCATAATTATGATATGAGTATCCACCCTTTGCATTAGTAACAATCTTTCCTGCTGTCGTTCTCCCTTGAGCATATAGTGCGTTTTGTTCTTCTATTTTCCTTAAACCTTGTGTTATAAGAATATTTATTCCTTCAGAATGACACTTTTTTATTAATTCAAGTGCCTTTTTTAAAATTGTTGGATGGACGTTTAACAGTTTCAATTTAGCCTTATCTATTAAGTAATTTAACTCCATTATTTATCACCTGCATCCTTAAAACCTTTACCCTCTTTAGGATTTGAAACAATACCTAAATAGATTAGAATTCCAATAATAAGAGTCACATAAGTTTCCCATCTTGTCGGATCAATCGTGTATCCTAAATCTTCAATGATCATGTAGAAAAGAGCTGCTAATGCAATCCATAGTCCATAGTTCTTAAATTTACTCATGTTTTTTCCCTCCATTGAAAATCCTAGCTTCAATTTTTGATAATCGCTCTTTAACATCTTCTGATAATGTTTGAATAACAGTTAAATATTTGTCTTCACGCTCAATGTACCTCGTTTCACGCTTATCATTTTTATGTAAAACCCAAACTAATAAAGCTATAAATAAAGCAAATGGCAGACCGTAAAGACTAGCTACCTCTTTAAACATTTCTACCCATGTAATCATAGTTTCACCTCACAATAAAAAGAGAGCTAGATTATACCTAACTCTGTTCAAAGTTTTTTATTATCTTCTTCAAATTCAATTATTGATTCTTCTTGTACTAATGGATAACTGTATCTATTTTTTCAGTAAAAAAGAAGTGAAGGAAATTGAAAAATCTCCATTCACTTCTTTTTAACTTGTATTTCATTGTAATCTGTTAAACATTCAACATTCCCGCGTAAAGTCTTTAATGATTAACAAAAACCCCTATTTTCTTTTTCCCTAAGCCAAAGTATTATCTACATCTTTTAAGATTTTATTTTAGATTTAAGTTCCCCTATTTCTGTAATAGCAGCTTCAACGTAAGGTCTTTCTCTCTTATTATATTCTTGACGTTCTCTTCTCATAGTTTCTAGTCCACCTTCATCTGTATAAAGTGGATTTTCACTATACACTCTTGCCTTTTTAAATATTTTCATAAAATCCTTATCCAGATAGTTTAAAAAATCTAGAATATACTTAATTTCTTCTGCTGTAAAAAAATTAGTTAATTCAAAATCTCTAATTTGACCAATTGCTTCCTCAATATTTGCTTTTGCTTTTTGTGGAAAACCTCTCTCAATACTATGTGAAAGTAATATATTTTCTATTTGGGATAAGTTATATCTGACTAAATATCTATTTTGGTTTTCAATGGCATGTTTTTCTTTTTCTCCAGCTTCCTTTATTGCTAATGCAGTTTTATTGGAAGCCACGGTTGCCCTCCATATTAAAAAGCTGAAAAAACTAGTGGCTATAATATTTAGAGCAACAAGAATGTCAGAAACTGTAATTGTAGTTATATCAATTACCATAAAAGCTCTCCCCACAAAATATTCGTTTTACTGAAAAAATAAGCTATATACAGTTAAACCTAATACTAATACCGCAATTACTGTCGAAATTACTGTTGCCTTAAAAGTATTGTTTGATATTTT
>NZ_JBALPC010000311.1:0-2906 GCF_036965225.1 Bacillus sp. JJ1474
CTCCATTAAATGGCCCTTTAATGGAATAATCGAATCACTTGTAGCCTTGCTTTTAGAAGGCTGAGACCATCTTTTAATATAGTTAAAGATAAGGAAAATAACACCGTGCTACCACACCGTGTTATTTTTTTATCGAATCAAGTAGCATGCACCTTTGAATGCGGAACGCTGCAAGTCATTCGAATGCTACAGACATTGCTGGAAACCCACCTGCAATCACCGCATCACCGTAAACTCCCTCCCAAGTACAGTCGGGAGATCATTTCCGAATCACTTGCAGCTGCTTTCGGAAGGCTGAATCCATCTTTGAATAAAGTTAAAGACAACGAGAGTGCATCTCTGAATATAGACGGCAATCACACCCCCAATCTTTTTCGGGAAGAACGCCCGAAAATGCGTCATTGTTCCCTCCCCCACAAAAGATTGGCCACTTTTTTTTTGCACAAAAATACGATTTTATCAAAGTTATATCCTTATATTCTGGAATACTATAAGTGAAATTGAAGCTTTGATAAAATTGGTTTTAAAAACATCGCAAATAGCGAAAAAGAAGAAATAACATGACTAGACTCTGATTCATTTCGACATAAAGATCTGTCATCCTTCAAAATACCTAATAACTTCACACTATCGTCAAATATTGTAGGTATAAATGTTTATATCATATTTAATTAAGTATTATGAAAATTGGTAACTTATACACTACTGGGGAATCCCCCCATATCCTACAATTGAATTTAATAGGGTAGAGGAGGGATTTAATGGGAAAGAAAGCGTTTTCTCTAGTAACCACTTTAGTAATAACGATTGCATTAACTCTATCATCTGTGAATTATACAAATGCGGAAACAGTAGCAGCAAAGAAGAATCAAGAAATAAACTCATTGGTAAATGTAAAATCAGAAGCGAAATATTCTTACAAGGATGCCATCCGCGAGACCGTTTTTGTACAATCAAGCCTTGACACGGATGGAAACGGGGTTCCTGATCGAATTGCTGTAGACATCATCCGGCCGAAAGAATCCGACACAGGGCTGAAGGTACCTGTGATTATGGATGCCAGCCCCTATTATGAAAGCTTAGGTAGAGGCAATGAAAGTGAAGTAAAGGGCAAAGATAAAGACGGGAATATTGAGAAGTTTCCGCTTTATTATGATAATTATTTTGTTCCAAGAGGATATGCAGTTGTCTTGCCGGATATGGTAGGAACCAACCAATCGGATGGCTGTCCAACTACCGGCGGTTATGAGGAAATTGAGAGTATTAAAGTTGTGATCGATTGGCTCAATGGAAGGGCAAAGGCAGTTGATAAAAATAATAACGAGGTAAAGGCATCGTGGACAACCGGTAATGTGGGGATGATTGGTAAATCATATGATGGTACATTAGCAAATGGTGTGGCAGCTACAGGAGTAGAAGGCTTAAAAACAATCGTTCCGATTGGTGCGATTAGCAATTGGTATAATTATTACCGCTATGCAGGGCTTACATACTATAATAATGGACCTGGTGGATTAGCAAGCAGGGTCGTTAACAGTTCCCGGAAAGCAACTTGTCAGCATGTGTTCGATCGCGTAAATAAAGAGGCAGATGACGCCACCGGTGACTACAATGATTTTTGGAATGAAAGAAACTATGTGAAAGATATCAAAAAGGTGAAAGCCAGTGTCTTTGCCATCCACGGTTTAAATGACTTAAACGTGAAGATGAACCATTTCAATTACTGGTGGGAAGTACTAAATAAAGAGAATGTCCCTCGTAAGCTTTGGCTTACACAAACGGGCCACGTGGATCCATTTGATTTCCGCAGAGCAGAGTGGGTAGATACGCTGCATCGCTGGTTTGATTATTGGCTACTAGGCTTGCAAAATGGCATCATGGATGAACCTGCTGTCGATATAGAAAGAGCAGCGGATGTTTGGGAAAACCATGCATCATGGCCGGATAAAAATGTTAAATCAACTAAAATTCGCTTTGCACCTGGGGAAAACGAAAATTCACCTGGAGTTTTAACAACTGGTCCGGTAAAAGGAAACTTTACTCAAACCTTTACAGACAATCCGAGGCAAACAGAAACGGCGATGGTCACAAATGAAATGACCGTAAAAAGCGACCGTTTAGTATTCCTATCAGAACCACTAAGCGAGGATGCCCGCATGAGCGGTGTACCGGAAATTTCGCTTCGAGCAACAGTAGATAAGGATAATTCCAATTTGTCTGTGATGATTGTGGATTATGGAATGGACACTAGGGTAAATCATACGGGAAGTGGAGAAGGAATCAGAACATTAACTACAAATACCTGCTGGGGAGAAAGTACGGAGGCAGATAGCGCCTGTTATAGAGAAACAGAGAAGACGTTCCGTACAGCACCATATGAAATTGTCTCTAGAGGCTGGTTTGATCCGCAAAATTGGAAATCACTTTTACAAACAGATCCTTTAAATCCAGGAAAAAACTACAAATTTGAGTGGGGCGCATTGCCACATGACTACGTCTTTAAGAAAGGCCATCGCATCGGAGTCATTATTGCAGGAAGCTCATATCAGAGGACCATTCCTTCCGCAACTGGGGCCACCTTCAATGTCCATCTTGGCCAAAGCGTTATAAACCTGCCAATCGTTGAAGGCAAAAAAGGCGTTAATTTTTAATAGCAAGCTGTACCGTCAATTCCACAAATGATTAACTGAAGGTTAGATTTGTTCCTATGTAAATCAGTATCCCTTTGAAGGCTCCTGGGTTTTAACATTTACTTACTACTCACCTATCTGTCTAAAAAAAGAGGTAGTACCCAATGGGTATTACCTCTTTAACTATTATTCTTTTTTTTCCATTACCAGGGCCATCGCGGCGAGGAACATAATTATACAAATATCTGTTGGATATTTATTCAAGAATATGGCCCT
>NZ_JBALPC010000312.1:0-2131 GCF_036965225.1 Bacillus sp. JJ1474
TCACTATATATTTCATTTAATTTTTTTGTCCAATTATCGATATGGTCTTCCTTTATTTTATGAGACAATTGTCTCCCTTCACATTCTCTAAATTCCTTATTTATTATTAACTTATTTACATAGTATAAGTAATCTTCGATCTTATGAAATTCTTTATTAAAATAACTATAAGATATGTCATTAAATGAAAGTGTCTTATTATGTTTATTTTCTAATGCCACTATAGGCAATCCTGTTAATCCGCCGTCCAATGCTGATGTTACGGAACCGAACATATATGAATCAACATATATATCAGAAATACAATAGAATTCTTCTATATCTTGCCTCATCCCTAAAGGTAAAATTCGGCCATTTGTCTCTTTATATGCTCTCTCCCACTCTCTAGCATTATTAGGTCCAATTACAATTGCAATAACATCTTCATGAATATTAAGCATTCTTTTAATAATATCAATATAATGAATCTCGCCGAAAGAATTAAATTTATAAGGAGTAGCAATTGTTAGTAGTACAATTTTCTCCTCTGAAATTCCTAAAGTTTCTCTAATTTTACTTTTATCTTTGCTTTGAAGAGTTGGCAATGTCAAAGGTATCGGAAGAATAGCATTATTTGATATTCCTCTTCTATTTAACGACAACTCCAAACCTGATGCCCTGAAGTTTATCAAATAATCAATTATTGTCTTTCCAATCCAAAAAACATGATCACCATGATTCATAAATAAAACTGGCGGACCACCTTCTACACCAAAGGCCATTATTGGTATTGGATCAAACATGTGCACATGAAGTACAACTATATCAGCCCATTCATAAGCAATCTTCCTTAGCTCTGAAGCACGTTCAATAAATTTATCTTTTTCTTCCAATGAATATATCCATCCGCCGCTATGTTTGATTTCATTAAGAAGCCACTCTGGCGATGTTTGCAATTGCCATGTTGTAATAAGTGAATGAACAGAATCTTTATCTTTTGCTACCCAGTTTTTCACCAGTCTAGTATGTCCACCTGTTACGTATCCCTCACTTATAATATGTAATACCCTTCTCTTTTTCTGTTGATTATTTCTAGTGATATTTAGATTTTCTAGTGCAGCGGCGTCCGGTAAGTTCTTTGCACATTCTATTAAAATACGTTCACTTTCATTGGATGTATATAGTCCAGGATGATTTTCCGATGCAAATTTTGCCGCTTCATAAATCCACCTTGACGCTTGTTCGTAATTCCTGTCATTTAAACTATTATTAGCATTATTTAAAAAGCCCATAAATTGTACTTTATTTGAATCTATTATTTGTTTAGCTCTAACTTTGTCAAAATCAAATAGATCTAATGTTGGTGTCTTTGATAATATCTTTTCAAAAACGTCTGTATACTCATCAATAAATATTGATTTGTATTTATCATATTCCTCGTTCTTTTGATCATTTTGACAATCATGGATACACCATGGCGTGGCTTGAAAAGGTACTGCTACTTTAAAACCTTTTCTAATAAATTCTAAACTTTGAGAGTTATTATAAAAACACCATTCATCAAAAAGGTCTTCTCTCCATGGAATGTCATACTGAGTCACCATTAAAAAACCTTCAATAGCTTGTACTTCTTCATAATGACTTCCAACTTCATCACAAACCAACATTTCCAAATTACCGAAATGACTTTCATACACTTTCCCGAACTTTTGCTTTTCTTGCCACAAATTAAAATTAGTTGGCAGTGACTTATCACCTACCATTCCTATAAGGCCAATGCTTTCTTCTTGTCGAAAAACTTCAAGAATGGCATTAATAAAGTTCTTATTTATTATGAATACATCTTGGTGAAGGAATACTTTATATTTCGCATCCGTTTGTGACATTGCAAAGTTGTATCCCGCTGTAATGCTAGATGCATCTTCAATTGGAATTATCTCTATTTCAAAGCCTGGTGGAATATTCAAGGATTGAATATAAAGTATTGATTCATTTAACATTCTTTCATCGTTATAACAATATATAAAAGCAATTTTTTGCTCGTTCATTTCAAGAATATCTCCTCAAATTGTGATATTAATAATTGGAACTTAATCATTTAGCTCGCAATCTTAAATCCTACTTTGTATATTACTAATCATTTTTTCTGTTT
>NZ_JBALPC010000312.1:2199-2453 GCF_036965225.1 Bacillus sp. JJ1474
TTTCCTAATTCAGAAAGAATATAGCCCAGATTATATAAGGTATCATCATCGTGCGGATTTAACTCGTACGCTTTATTTAAGTAAGGAAGTATACTATTGTTTAAACCGTTTTCAAATGCTACAATCGCGACAATATTTAATACTTTCTCCTTATTAATAGTTGTATTTAGAATGGCCTCCATTATCTCCTGTTCCGAGAAAATATTATTCGAAATATAATTTAATAATTCTTCTTTGGAGACCTTGACATCAAT
>NZ_JBALPC010000313.1:0-1921 GCF_036965225.1 Bacillus sp. JJ1474
ATATTATTGTGGTAAAACTACCCAATCCCTTGAATTTTAAAGACTTGGTTAATGTATTATAAAAGTTGCCGATAATAAAATAGAAGTATTTCGACTTTTTTTGTCATGTTTGTCATGTTTGTCGAGCTAATCGGGCTGAAAATGAATGAGGTGGATATAATGCTTACTAGCATAATAATACTAACTTACAATAACTTAGAATACACAAAACAATGTTTAGAAAGTATTAGAAAAAATACAGAACCAAACACCTATGAATTAATCATTATTGATAATAATTCTGTGGACGGTACAAAAGACTGGCTATTAAAGCAAGATGACATAAGGGTAATTTTAAACAAGGAAAATCTCGGGTTTCCTAGAGGCTGCAATCAAGGAATTGAAATAGCTAAAGGGAATAATATACTTTTACTTAATAATGATGTAATTGTCACTGAGAATTGGCTGTGTAATTTAGTACAAAGTCTTTATAGCAGTGAAAAGGTCGGAGCAGTTGGCCCTGTTACCAATTCTGCAGCGTATCACACTGCTATCCCAGTAGAATACTCGAATTTATATGAAATGCATAATTTCGCAAAAGGTTTTAATAAATCAAATTCTGAGAAATGGGAAGAAAGATTAAAATTAATTGGTTATTGCATGCTTATTAAAAAAGATGTAATTGATAAAATTGGACTCTTAGACGAAATGTTTACTCCTGGAAACTTTGAAGACGATGATTATTCTGTAAGAATTCGTAAAGCAGGTTATAAATTACTATTATGTAAAGACACATTTATTCATCATTATGGAAGTGTTTCATGGAGAGAAAATGTTGCTTGGTATGGAGAATTGTTATCTGAGAATGAGAAGAAGTTCATGAAGAAATGGGGAACTAATTCACATTCGTACAATATACATAATGATCTAGTTGATAGAATTCCATTTGAAAAAGATAGACAGATAGATGTTCTTCATATTGGTTGTGGGGCGGGGGGAACTTTACTTAAAATTAATGACTCATTCAGAAAGTCTTCTTTATATGGTATTGAGCAAAACAAGAATGCAGCTACTGAAGCAAGCATATTTGTAACAGTATTTCATGATCCAGTTGAAGAAGTAATTAAGGAGTTTGGTGTAAAGAAGTTTGATGTAATTATTATTACAGATTGGAGTCATATTACTAATCTTCAAACCTCTATGCTTTCTGTCAAGAGTTTATTAAAAGACGATGGAATTCTCCTTTCATCTGTTATTAATGCTAATCATATTAGCTTAATAAATGAATTGATGCTAGGAAGAAATCCTTTTTTAGAAAATAAATATATGACATTACTAGATATTAATAAATTATTTAAAGGAGAAGCTGGCTTTAAGCTTTATGTAGAAAGTATGACAAGCAATTTGTCAGATGAAGAAAAGAAAATAATAGAATTATATTGTTCACTTACTAAAGAAGATATGAGAATCCAGTATGAAACATACAAATATTTGATTACTGCACAAAAATATGATGAACATCTAGAAAATAGTATTCTTAATATCATAAATGATATTGATGTTGAAAAAACTTTAATAGAGCTTGAACAATATTCTGAGCATGAAATTATTGAATGCATAACGAATCGATTTGAAAATAAAATCCAGATTTTACATACATTTGCTATTTTAAATTTTGGCAATAACAACCATGAAAATGTATTATCGTATCTCCATAAGGCTTTTGATATAGACCCTAATAATCCTGATACACTCTATAACTTAGGGGTAATTTTATATTCATATAATGAAAAAGAACTAGCAAAAAGGTATTTAGATTGTTTAGAAGTGGAAGACAAAGATGATGAGGTAGAGAAAATACTAGCTGAAATTAATTTTGAAGAAGAGAAAAGGAAACAAATATTGGTATATCTTCTTAGAAGGATCGAACATGATATTGAGT
>NZ_JBALPC010000314.1:0-230 GCF_036965225.1 Bacillus sp. JJ1474
CATAGGTGAAGACTCAAGGGTTCAAGTCCTGAACTGTGAAGGAAGTAGTAATGGTAGAGTGGGTAAATACTAAAACAAAAGTCGCTTTCTTTGATTTATCTAAAAATTAGAGTTACAATTATCTCGAATTAAAAATAATTTAATTCAAAGCACTTAGCCAATAATACGAACTCAGGGGGAATGCATTATGGAAAGACTATCAGAAAAAGTTGCTGTCATTACAGGTGGAG
>NZ_JBALPC010000314.1:273-2675 GCF_036965225.1 Bacillus sp. JJ1474
TGTCATTACAGGTGGAGCAGGTGGTATTGGCAAAGTAGTAGCAGAAAGATTTCTAAAAGAAGGAGCTAAAGTGGTTTTAGTAGATTTATTTGAAGAATCCCTTCTTAAAGCAAAAGATGAACTAGCCTCACTTGGTGAAGTTCTTACAGTTCAAGCGGACGTTTCAAAAGAATCGGATGTAGAAAACTATGTTAAAAAAGCACTTGAACACTTTGGGAAAATCGATGTATTCTTTAACAATGCCGGAATCGAAGGAAAAGTAGCACCTCTTGTGGATCAAAAAATTGAGGATTTCGATAAAGTAATCAGCGTCAATGTACGTGGAGTATTTTTAGGATTGAAATATGTTCTACCAGTTATGACTAAACAAGGCTATGGCAGTGTTATCAACACTTCATCTGTTGCAGGACTAGAAGGTAGTCCGGGAGTATCACCTTATATTGCTTCAAAGCATGCAGTAGTGGGATTAACAAAAGCATCCGCAATAGAAGTAGCAAATGCTAATGTACGTGTGAATTCAATTCATCCATCTCCTGTTAACACAAGAATGATGCGTTCTTTAGAAGATGGATTGAATGTAGAACAAGAAGATTTAGCAAAGGCTATTCCATTAGGACGTTACGGTGAACCAAGTGATATTGCTAATTTAGTACTGTTCCTTGCTTCTGATGAAAGTTCATTTATCACAGGAGTTCAGTATAGAGTTGACGGTGGAATGGGAGCGTAAGATTTCAGCAAAACATTCTAAGCTTGAGGTTGTCTGTTTTAACTTTTGATGAAAAAATAAATATGGGGTAGTTTATAGATATATTAAGAGCGTGTTTTGATCAATCTTTTTTCAAAACGCGCTCTTTTCTTTTGTTCAATTATTTCATTTTTTAATTGAATTCTAAAGGGTACTTTTGAAAAGCAAATAGTACAACAGGTTTATTATTTGATAAATGAAATATGGAATGATAAAATTTGAATAAACATAAAACCGAGTAAATATATATGTTTTATAGGCTTTGTTTTTTTATATATAAATAATAAATTGTCTTTTAGAGGAGGAGTTTTTTAATGAGTAAGGTACCATTAATAGTAACAACAGAATGGCTGGCAGAAAGATTGAATGATCCTAATTTAAGATTACTGGATGCGACAACATTTTTAAAACATCCTGAGAAAGATGGATATTATGATGTGTGGTCGGGTAAAGAAGCTTATGAAAAGGGGCATATTCCTGGAGCAGTTTTTGCTGATCTATATAATGAATTTTCTGATCCTGATTCGGAATTTACCTTTACTGCTCCTTCTCGTGAAAGATTTGTACAAAAGATTAGTGAACTTGGTGTAGAAGAAGGGACTTATGTAGTGATTTATGATCAGGGAGCGATTGTAAATGCACCTGTTATTGCATCCCATTGGGCTTCCCGTCTTGCGTGGCAATTACGTTACGAAGGTTTTGAGGATGTTGCCGTTCTTGATGGAGGTTTTCCAAAATGGCTGGAGGAAAAACGCCCTGTTACAGCCGAACCTGGTTCCTATCCAAAAGGAAATTTCACTGGGGTAAGAAGACCAGAATTATTTGTTACAAAGGAAGAGGTTCTGAAAGCTATTAATGATGAGGATGTGATTATCATTGATAGTTTGACAGAAGCACATTATAACGGAGAAGTAAATACGTACGGAAGGCGCGGTCATATCCCAAGTAGTGTCAACGTATTCTTTGGTTCACATTCTAATTCAGAAACAAAAGAGCTTTATGATGAGGAAAATCTTCGCAAAAAATTCGAAGAGATTGGAGCACTCGAACCAAACAAGAAAGTAATTACGTATTGCGGCAGTGCTATTGCAGCTACTTGGAATGCTCTAATTTTAAATAAACTTGGGCAAAAAAATGTAGCTATCTACGATGGCTCTTTGACAGAATGGGCAAAAGATCCGTCATTGCCACTCGAAACTAAGTAAGAGTATTCAGTTGAAAAAGGTCTAGATATTAAATTCGATATAATGACTTTGTTTCATTATTTTTCACGTTCTATGCAAGGTGAGAAATGACTCCATTATATTGATAAAATTTCAGTATTTAAATTAAGAAAATATCCCGAAGTTAAAAAGGGCATCCGCTATTACCTGAGCAGACGCTCTTTTTTTCGGGTTCTTCTTATAAATTAGCTTTAGCTCCCGAGTTGAAACTGATCCTTTTCTGAAATATTCGTTCCATAAATATGGGAAAGAACATTTATAATGGTTCATTTTTTTGTGAAAGTCAGTAACTCCTTTCAATCCTATAGAGGAAAATTGTGCTGAAGCTTTAAAATTTATATCATTAATGTGAACAATATGTAAATGTGGTTGAATTTTGGATTAATGGGAATATAATGGAATTGTTACGAGTAAAAACACTTATTTTTTGTACA
>NZ_JBALPC010000315.1:0-2550 GCF_036965225.1 Bacillus sp. JJ1474
ATAGTAAGGAATCAGTAGAAAATATATATTTAAATCAAAATATAAATCATGTTTTTTCAATATGGTTTTTAGAAAAACTATTAAAAATAGATTAAAAATCAATTAACAACCTGAATTATTCAGAGCTTTAATCTAAATTGACCAAAAATGTAGTTATGACAAGTAATTTGAAGTAAAATGTTTTTCTCCCAAAAGGTGAAAGTCAAAAAACATTGAAAAAGGCCTCATTTTTGGTAATGTCATAGGTGACTAAGTCAAAAACAAAACCAAGAAGGGGGCTTCTCTATGACTACTTTAAACGAACAAACAATGGATTTCAAGAGGAATTCACTTAAAGGAAAGTGATGGGTAAAATGAGGGATATTGGAAAGTGATTAATAGATTAAGGATTTTACTAAATAAGAAAATTCCTACAGGCAGTTTATTTAGGAATGTAATAACCCTAATTTCTGGAACAACTTTTGCACAAGTGTTACTAGTATTAATATCCCCAATATTAACAAGACTTTACGATCCAGAGGATTTTGGATTATTTACTATGTTTAGTTCAATTTTAGCAATTTTAGCGGTAGTATCTTGCTTTAGATATGAATTAGCAATTGTACTTCCTAAAAAAGATAAGGATGCTGCAAATATTTTAGCATCAACAGTATTAATTTGTTTTATTATCAGCATGTTTGTTTTAATCATTATTATATTACTTAGGGAACAGATTTCAATTTTATTGGGAGCTTCAGAACTTAGGATTTGGCTATTTTTTTTACCACTTAGTTTATTAATGACTGGTCTTTATCAAGCATTTAATTATTGGAATACAAGAAAGAGACAATTCAATCGATTAGCTACTCAACAGATTACACAGAGTTTGGTAACAGCTGCGACTCAAGTATCATTTGGTTTAACCGGAAAAATGCAAGCTGGAGGACTAATAGGAGGACAAGTAGCAGGACAGGTATTATCAACTGGAAGATTAATTTGGAAAACCTTGGGGGAGGAAGGTAAACAAATAATAGAGTATCTTAGCTTTAGTAATATGAAATTGAACTTAATTAAATATAAAAACTTTCCGCTTTATTCATTATGGTCTGGGTTACTTAATACATCGTCTGTAATGATGCCACCATTATTACTTGGATTTTATTTTACACCTACAGTTGTTGGGCTTTATTCTCTAGGACATAGAGTCTTAAACCTACCCATGAATTTAATAGGAAGTGCTGTAGCTCAAGCCTTCTATCCGCATGCTTCAGAGGCATACAGAAACGGTGAGCTTGGGCGTGTGACTTTTGATGTATATAAGAATCTTATTTCTATTGGATTAGTCCCAATATTGTTGATATCTCTAATTGCACCTGAGTTATTTTTGTTTGTTTTTGGTGACAATTGGTACGAAGCAGGCCAATATGTGAGGTGGATAGGACTCTGGATATTTTTTGTGTTTATATCGTCACCGTTATCAAACATATATTTAATTTTAGAAAAACAACGGTTAGGGTTGATAATGGATTTTCTTTTGTTTTTTTGTAGGTTAATAGTTTTAATTATTGGCGGCTTAAGTGGTGACGCATTATTAACTATAGCTTTATTTGGAATGATCGGGGCGTTATTGTGGATAATAAATTGCATTTTTATTCTTAAATTAGCTGGTATATCACTTTATATAGTCTTAAAACAAGTAATTAGGGAGTTTTTAAAGGCAATACCATATACTTTATTGCCGATTATTTCTATGATTTTCTTTAAAGATTCTTTTACTTTGATATTTTCAGCTATTTTATCAGGAGTATTTTTTTTAATAATTAAAACATTAGCATTACGTAAATATAGTCGTAATTTTCAGTAAGCAATTCCTCTAAATTTAATCTAAAAATAAGCCACAGCTGTAAGCTTCTTTGTATAGTAGTCCTGTTTAATCTTCTTAACCGCCTCTAATTCAGCATTCTGCTTTTTTTCAAGCTGCTCTAAACGCTTTTGAAGTTCTTCAATTGTAGGGTTTGAAGTTGAGTTTTGTGAATGGAAAAATCTTGGGTAGGATTAGCATTGTGAATCTGCGTTTTAATCAAGGGATTCCTAGAAAGAGGGTATTTTATTGTCTGACAATGGTAAATTAGTTATATCGTTGGATTTTGAACTTTATTGGGGAGTAAGAGATAAAAAAAGTTTAGAAAGTTATAAAGAAAACTTACTGGGGGTTTGGACTGCAATTCCTGCTATATTGGAATTATTCGAAAAATATGGAATACATGCTACTTGGTCCACCGTAGGATTTCTTTTTTTTAAATCACGTGAAGAATTAATAGATAATTGTCCTCAACAAAAACCCGTCTATCTAAATAGCAATTTATCACCCTATGAACATATTTACAATATAGGTTCTAACGAAGAAGAAGATCCTTATCATTTTGCTCCTTCATTAATTCAAAAAATAATTTCATATCCATATCAAAGAATTGGAACACATACTTTTTCTCACTATTATTGTTTGGAACAAGGTCAAAATATAAATTCATTTAAAGCAGATATTAGCGCAGCTATAAATGTTGGCAAGAA
>NZ_JBALPC010000316.1:0-3528 GCF_036965225.1 Bacillus sp. JJ1474
TATGCTTCATTAATTTTATTAATTTGTTCCTCAAGCTGAGTCAATTGAAGATTTTCTTCTTTAAACATAGCGTAAAGGTCTTTATCTAATTGAATAGCTTTAGAGTAATGTTGAAATATTTCTTCATGAATAGAATATCTTTCCATCATACAATCAAATAAATCTTGCGATAGTCTCTTAAGTTCAGGATCTTCCATTTCTTCAATCAGTGGCTCTAATGATTTAAACTCATTTTCAGAAGCTTTTATGCTTTCCTCTTCTTTGACCATATGTTCCTGCCGCTGGTCAACGATTTGGGCAGCTTCATCTGACAATTTAGAAACTTCTCCCATTTCCTTCATGCCTAAGGAAATTATTTTATCATAAATTTCTTTTTCTTTCTTCTCTAATTCGACTAACGGATCTTGCTGCTGTTCAAATAATTCTTCCGATGCAACAACCTTTTCTAAAACATTATATATTTGTTCAACAGTTGAACTCTTATTCAAACAACCAGAAATAATCATTACCGTACTTAAACAAATGATTATCAGGCAGCTTTTTATTGATACCGGCACGCTATAGACCCCCTTAATTAGAACAATTTAACTATACCTGCAGCCTCATCATTTTTCAATACACGAAAGGCTTGTCCATAAATAATTCTATTCCCTATACTTTTCATTTATGACATAGGCAAAGGCCTTCACCAACAAAATACTCCTAACATAGGCTATATAAATCGTCCTATAAAAAAAATAATATGTAGGCGATAATCTACTTTAGGGAGGTTATCCTTCATGTTTGGTTATGGTGGATACGGTTATGGCTGCGGCTATCCAGGGTTTGCTGGCGGTTTTGGCTGCGGCGGAGGCTTCGCGCTGATTGTTGTGCTTTTTATTCTTCTTATCATCGTTGGCTGCGTTTGCTTTTGCTAATATTGTAGGAGAAGGTGCAAAAATGTACCTTCTCTTTTTATTAACATTTTTCATTCATTTTGATAGACTAAATAAAGTAATTAAAAATTCGCCGATTGATCTTATGCTACAGGAGTGAATGACATGTTAACGATGAGGGATATTATTCGTGATGGACACCCAACATTAAGAAAAGTTGCAGATGAAGTTCCACTTCCACCAACAGAAGAGGATAAGCTAATTTTACAAAGCCTTTTAGAATATGTAATCAATAGTCAAAACCCCGAGATTGCAGAAAAATATGGCCTGCGCCCAGGCATCGGGCTGGCTGCTCCGCAAATCAATATTTCAAAAAGGATGATTGCTGTCTACCTTAAGGATGAAAAAGGAACTCTTCATAATTATGCGCTGTTTAATCCAAGAATCAAAAGCCACTCAGTTGAAAAAGCTTACTTAACTTCTGGAGAAGGCTGTTTATCAGTTGATGATCTGATTCCTGGAAATGTTCCAAGATATGCAAGAGTAACTGTTCAAGGAACTACAATAGATGGAATTGAAGTAAAATTAAGGTTAAAAGGGATATTAGCCATCGTGTTTCAGCATGAAATTGATCATCTGAACGGAATTATGTTCTATGATCATATTAATAAAGAGGATCCTTTTAAACCAATTGAGGGTGCTGTCCCAATCGAAAGATAGCAGGTTCAACTTTTGGACACCATGCGACAAAGGAAAAGACCGAACATTAGGCGTTCAGTCTTTTCCTATATTTTAATTTCCCTAAATTAATCCTATTCTTTTCAAGCCGTCCCAGATGCCGTTGTTGTTTGCTGAAGTTGTTGTTACATCTGCAGCAAGCTTAACTTCGTCTAATGCATTGCCCATTGCAATTCCAGTTCCAACTGCTTGCAGCATTTCGATATCATTTAATCCATCCCCAAAAGCATATACATTCTTCATCTCAATTCCTAAGCGGTCTATCATTAGCTTTATTCCCTCAGCTTTTGAGCCTCCTGCAGGCAACACATCCGTTGAAAATTGATGCCAGCGGACAAAACGGAAATTAGGAAATTCACTTTCATAGGCCGCGTCCTCTTTTTCTTCCGTAAATACTAATGCCTGATAAACTTCCCTATTCTTATAAAAATCAATATCTTTTTCTGGATAAGGAAATTTCAAACTGCCTATACTTTCTTCAATAAATCTGTTATCTAGTTCTGAGGATTTCATTTCTTTTTCATCTAGAAAAACAAGCGGATGTCCTCTATCCATTGAGTAGTTCACTAACCTTTCAATTTCAGATGTCGGCAGCTCATTTTTAAATATGACTTCATTTTCAAAAACAACAAATTGTCCATTAAAGCTAACAAAAGAATCGATATCCAGCTCATTGCGCAGACTGTCAAACATAAATGGAGCACGCCCTGTAGCAATCGCAACAAATACTCCATTCTCCTTTAAATGCTTAAGAGCTTGTTTTGTTGACTTTTGTAGCTGTTTATCACTGTCTACCAACGTTCCATCTATATCAAAGAATACTATTTTTTTCAATTATGTTTCTTTCCCTTCTATACATACTAGGCTGCAGCTTTACCTTCTTTTTGTTTTTCTTTAGTAGAGGTGATATAAACCCCCAGAAAAATGATAAGCAAGCCTACAATCATTGAATAATGAATACTTTCTCCCAATATGAAAGCTCCCCACAATATGGCTGATCCTGGCACTAGATAAGTTACTAAGGAGGCAAATTCCGGACCGCCATTTTTAATTAAATAATAATATATTAGGTATGCAACCCCTGAGCCTAATGAACCTAAGCCAAGCATTGAGAAAATTACATGCCATTCCGTAAAGGCAACGATGGATTCTGGCGATGAAACTAACATAACGAAAAAACTAATGAGTGCAGCAAAAAAGAGGGTAAATAAGGATATATGCAAGGTCGAGACTTGCCCTAAATTTTTCTTTGTAAGTTGTGTCCCTGCACCATAACAAATAGTCGCACCTAATAAAAACAGGATTCCTGAAAAATGACCCGAAAGAAAATCCCCAGACTTTAGATCAGAAATAATAAATATCCCGATAAACCCTAGAATAATACCGATCCATTGTTTTTTTCTTAAAACGGTTGAGAAAAATAGCGAGCCGATAAGAAGAGTCCAAATAGGTGTTGTGGCATTAATAACGGAAGCTAAGCTTGACGAGATTTTCGTCTGACCCATAGAAATAAGCAGCCATGGCAATGCATTGTTTAGTAATCCAACTAAAAAAAGCTTTGTTAGCGGAAGTTCTTTGTATTGGATTTTTTCACGTTTTACTAATGTGAAAATAGCTAGTATTAAAAAGCCAAAAAGGCACCTTCCAAAAACAACTCCAGCAGGTCCCAAATCTTCCAGCAATAGTTTAACAAATAAAAATGATGTTCCCCAAATGATGCTTAAAATTGCTAATGCACTATATAGCTTTCCCATTTGCCTCATCCTTACCTTAAAACTAATTTGTAAAAAATTTCGATTTACGTAATAAAACACTAAACCCATTTTTCAAAATTGTCAATTAAGGAATATTAATAAAGGAATGTTCAATTATTCATGAGCTATCCAAAAATACCCATGAGAGATAAGCTGTATTT
>NZ_JBALPC010000317.1:0-3937 GCF_036965225.1 Bacillus sp. JJ1474
GTAATAACTCTATTTAACTTATATTTTTTATCCTTTTTATGATTTTTAGATTTTTTTACTTTCTTAAAACGAGTCTTTTTTACCCCTTTCATTTTAGGTAATCCTCCCTTGTTTAGACGTTGTTGTCAAAATATTGTACTAAAAGTTATGTAAAAAATATCAGAATATTACTAGTACTATTTAATTATAATATAATTCATATGGCATTCAAGAGGAAGTTGGCACTTTAGGATAAATAAAGGAGATTCTCCAATTTGCACCATTCAAGTTATTTCTTTTATTAAAAACAAAAAAGCGTCTCTTAGCCGCAAATTCGACTAGGGAGACGCTTCAACTCTTCGTGTATGAAAGAATTATTTATAATAAAGGATTTTCATGTTTAGCTAGAAGACGTTGCCAGCGCTTTTCGATTTCTTCTTCCAATTCCATTAACATTTCATGATTTTCTTCTTTTAAGAGATGCTTTGTTTTGCCCATATATTTCAGCCATTCAGGTAATCCAACCCTTTTCTTCTTATCTTCAGGATTATAAGTAATGGTTGTTACCCCTTCTTCTACCTCGTACAGAGGGAAGAAGCATGTATTAACAGCCGCTTCGATAATCTTTTCACCATAGCGATCATCTGACTTCCAGTTCAACGGACAAGTAATAAGGATTTTGCCATATACCGTACCAACATTTTGCGCATACCATTGAGCCTTTGCAGCTTTCTTTATTAGATCCTGCGGGAATGCCTCTGCACCGGTAAAGACGTAAGGGATATTAGTTGAAGCCATAATTTGTGCTGTATCCTTATGATGGAATGCTTTACCCTTTTGTTTACGTCCGACATTGCTTGTACTTGTCATATGTCCTTTTGGGGTAGAATAGGACATTTGAGATCCTGTATTCATATATCCTTCATTATCATACTCAAGCATAATAAGGTTATGGTTTCTCAGTGCCGTTCCAATTGCGGACCCCATTCCAATATCCATTCCGCCATCACCCGTAATCATGACAAAAGTAGCATCATCTGAGATTTCGATTTCCCCGCGCTCCTTCAACTCTAAAAAGGCTTCCACTGTACCAGATAATGTAGCAGGTCCATTTTGGAATAGGTTGTGGATCATAGTTTGTTTATGTGAAGAATAAGGATATGCGGTTGTTGTCACATAAGCACAACCAGTTTGGAACAGCACAACCACATCTCCTTCAATCCCTTTAAAAAACAACTCTAATCCGGTAAATATTCCACAGCCTGGACAAGCTCCGTGTCCTGAAGCTATTCGCTTTGGCTTCGATGTTAATGAGCGTAACGGAGGAATTTTCACCTTTAATTTATTTGTTTCAGGATCCTTCTCAACGTGTATTAAGCCTGATTTGTAAACATCCCCATGCTGAGGGGTAATAACTGGCTTAAGCCCCCGATCTTTATTTCCAGGAACATGACCAAAATAATCAAAGGATTTTTTTGCATAGCCATTATTCATCGCCTCAATTGCTTCGTTGAAGAAATGCTCTGCATCATCTTCATAAAAATCTTTCCCGCCAAGTCCAAACACACGGCTTAACACAATGGTTTTATTATTTTTATCATCCTGTAATGCGGACTTTACTTCATGGGTTAAATTCGGGCCATTGCCGCCATAGGAATCAGCTCTTTCACCGATTAGCAGAGCTTTAATATTTTTTAGTGCTTCCCGAATTTCTTTTGCAGGGAATGGACGGATGATATTCGGGCTGATGACACCTGCTTTAATCCCTTTTTCTCTTAGTCTGTCCACCGTATCCTTCGCGGTTTCAGCAGCAGAGTTTAATAAGAATAAAGCAACCTCTGCATCTTCCATTTTGTATAATTCTAATACTGGGTATTCACGGCCGGAAATAGCAGCATAATCTATTGCAACTTCCTTGAATATGTCACCTGCAGCATACATCGCTTCAGATTGCTGAAAATGGTTATTCATTAAATCTTCGCCATTCATATGGGCACCAATCGTTACCGGTCTTTTTGGATCTCGGGCGAAATGATAATCTGTCGGGCACTCACCAACAAATTGCTGAACTACTTGGCGATCTTTAAAATAATTTACTTTTCTCTTTTGATGTGATGTAAAGAATCCGTCATATGCAACAATAACAGGGAGACGAACCTTTGAATGCTCAGCAATTTTGAGAGCCATTATATTCATATCATATACTGCCTGTGGTGTTCTCGCCGTTAATATTACCCACCCCGTATTTAAGGCAAAGTATAAATCTGAATGATCCCCTCTAATATCTAAAGGGCCGCTTACTGAACGAGTAACTAAATTCATAACCATTGGGAATCGGGTTCCGGATTGAACAGGAAGCTGCTCAAGCATATACATAAGCCCATTCGCACTTGTTGCGTTAAAAACCCTTGCACCTGTTGCGGCAGCTCCGTAACAAATCCCTGCTGAACCATGCTCTCCATCGGCTGGAATCAGCTTAATATTATGCTCTCCTCTTGCCTTCATTTGGTCTAAATACTGGGCGACCTCGGTTGATGGTGTAATTGGGAAATACCCCATAATATGGTAGTTTATTTGAGCTGCAGCCATTGCCGCCATTTCATTTCCGCTTTCAAAGGTTACCAATTGTTCTGCAGTATTTTTTTTAATTGATTGTTCTACTACCATTGCCATTATTAAATCCCTCCCGCTATGTAAGGAAATTTATGTTTTACCCAGTTTGCCTCAGCATAACCAATCGTTTCGCGCAAATCACTTAATGCCGTTGTTGGACAAGCCTCAACACACTTCAGACAGCCTTTGCAATATTGATAATCAATCCCTTTAAGGAACATTTGCTTCCGGCCGCGCTTATCTTCTCCTTCTTCCCATACAAAGCAATAATCAGGACAGACGGTATCACATGCAGCACAGTGAATACATGTCTCTTGATCATATTTTGGAAGGAACCCTTGTCTGGATCCGCTCAAGTCTTTTAATATACTATTTCCTTGGGCTGTAATGATCCCGCCAATTTCTTGAGTTTCATATCCTAGTAACGGAAGCGGACGAGAGAATGCCTTTCCCTTGGCATCTTCTGGAGTTTCATATGTTTTGAATTGAACTTCGTTGTATCCCCGTTCGAATGTTCGAATATTTGGCTCTACAAGATGCGGGTATTTTTTTTCAAATGTTTTTCGAATGATGTCCTTCATTGACTCTGGATCAAGGAAATCACAAATACGGAATAATGCTCCTAGCATTGCTGTATTGACTTTTGTCTTTTCATCGACAGAAATTTGTAAGGCATCGATAATGGCTAATGTACCTGTTTCTAATTTCAAGTCTGCCTTGATCGAATCAAAGTCTCTGATGGAATTAACTAATAGAATCCCATCAGGCTCCAAACCGCTAACAACATCGACCGTTTTATATAATGCTTCATGAAAAACCCCGACAACATGCGGCTGCTCAATCGGACTATGCGCTCGAATTTCAACATCAGGATCACAATAACGTATAAAACTTTTCACTGGTGATCCTTTCTTTTCAGAGCCATATGATGAAAAGTTCGAACCGTTTAAACCTAATCCTAAAACTCCAGCTTCAGCAAGCATCTTTCCGGCTAGATTTGCTCCTAGCCCGCCAATTGACTCTAATCTAATTTCAAAAAAACCAAGCCCATTTTTCTTTGGTAATATTGACATAATCTCCCTCCCAAAATTCATCCTTTTCGTTTGTTTATACAAACTTGAAAGATCCCCTTTTGATATTGTATTAGAATGTTTAAAGTACCGCTGTGACAAAAGTCAAACATTCTAGCCAAATTGACTAAAACAGTTTGTGATTTTTTAAACAAAATCATTATTATCAGCATTGGAAACGGAATCACAATTATATAACAGATGTTTTTATGTATTATAACAGAGAGTTTCCTCTGATAAATTCCCATTATTCGGAAGTTGTTCCTCTCATTTAC
>NZ_JBALPC010000318.1:0-1804 GCF_036965225.1 Bacillus sp. JJ1474
GATTTAGGAACAGCTAATATCTTAGTATATTGTAAAAATAAAGGAATCACATTTAATGAGCCTTCTGTTGTAGCGCTTGATACGAATACAAAAAAGGTGTTGGCTGTAGGAAAAGAAGCAAAAGAAATGATCGGGAAAACACCCGGCAGAATTATTGCTATTCGTCCATTAAAGGATGGTGTAATAGCAGACTATGATACGACAACCGAAATGCTACGGTATGTAATGGCGAAAGCAACAAAAAAGGCTGGCTTTGCCATTAGAAAGCCGAATGTAGTGATTTGTACTCCATCAGGCTCAACAAGTGTTGAAAGAAGAGCTATTCTTGATGCTGTTCGTCATGCAGGCGCAAAACATGTTCATTTAATAGAAGAGCCTGTAGCTGCGGCAATTGGAGCTGGCTTGCCGGTAGACGAACCTATCGCTAACGTAGTAGTGGACATTGGAGGCGGATCGACAGAAGTAGCTATCATTTCCTATGGTGGTGTTGTTGCCTGTCATTCTATCCGTGTTGGCGGCGATAGATTGGATGAGGATATTATTCAATATGTTCGTAAGGATTTTAACGTTTTAATTGGAGAACGAACGGCCGAGAAAGTTAAAATGGAAATTGGTTACGCACTCATAGATCATGATGAGTTAAAAATGGAGATTCGCGGACGTGATCTTGTTACAGGCCTTCCAAAAACCATTACATTATCGTCCTATACCATTCGAGAAGCTATTAAGGAATCGTTGCTTCATATACTTGAAGCCATTCGCGCCACTTTGGAAGAGAGCCCTGCTGAATTATCCGGAGATATTGTGGATAGAGGTGTTATCCTATCGGGTGGTGGCGCCCTCATAAACGGAATGCAGGAATGGCTTTCCACAGAAATTTCTGTTCCTGTTCACCTCGCTCCAAGTCCGCTTGAATCAGTTGCAATTGGGACAGGCATGGCTTTGAAATATATCGGAAAATTGCAAACTGCAATTAAGTAAATGTAAAGATTAAGGGAGGATTATTCATACGGATAATGCTCCCTTAATTGATTTTAGTTTACATAATAAAATTATCGACATCTTATTGATTATCTAGTTGGTGTCACATAACTCTTTTATAATATCTACCATCATTCGGTAAAATTAATATGTTTAATAATATTCTTAACTTCATTTCGATAAAAGGAGATATTTCCCTTCATAATTTTAATCCTAATTTCTTCTTTAACGGGATACTGTAGCAGTCATCACACACCCCATTATTATCTAGATACTCACGTTCATCTGTTATCTCCAAGTTGCAATTCGAGCAAATCCATTTTTCAATTACTTGCTCCATTGCCTCATCTCCTTTTTTCATACATAATTCGGGAGATTCAAGCAAATTCCTGCAACAATTTTATTAATTCCTTCTAATTGCACCTTTTACTCATCTATTTGTGGTCCTGTTAGTTTGTTTCTTTAAATAAGCGTACTATTTATTAGTAAATTGCTTTTTACTCCTTGAATAATTCTGCAAATACTCAGCATCCTATATATGTGTTTAGGAGGTGAATTGAATTGCCAAATCCAGCTAATGATAATAAGAAGCAAAAAAATATATCACTTAATAATAGTCAAGACTCAGGGTCAGAATTTCATAGAGAGCATGCTGGGCAATGTTGAAGGATACGGTGAAACGTACCCCACTGCTAAAAATATGTCTGATACGACTGACCAATAATTATTAAATTTCAAGAGTGAATTAGATTGTAGTTCACTCTTTTATTTACATATTTCGAAAAATTTTTACTAAACAAATTGCTTATTGGGTTTCCAATCT
>NZ_JBALPC010000318.1:1850-3115 GCF_036965225.1 Bacillus sp. JJ1474
ATTGTGGAATGAAGAAGAGCATTTAGCTTCTTCGTCCCTTTTTAATTTACTTACTCTATCCTTTGTTTACTAATACCTTTTTTGCTATCTTTTTTTATTCATCATATTGCTCATCAAAATTCACATTAGTATCAACTGGTGGATGGTGGTATAGTAATTCTTCAATAATGTCTCTAAGTCTCAATAATTCTTTATGCTTCGATTCATCAAAATCACTAGCTGTTCTAAGGTTTTTTCTTAGATGTTCAATTTCCTGCTGCTGTTGCTGAACCTTATCCCTTAATTCACTTTCAACCTTTAGAATTTCTTTAGCATAACCAATAAGCCAATCAAAATTATCTTTTGGAGTAGAAATTCAAACTTTTCCGAACAATTCACCTATAAGATAATCATCCTTAATTCCTTTTAGCTAATCCTCCAAATTAACTCCTCCTACCATTTGTTTCTTTGATTTTTCTTCTCATTATTTCTAGACCTTTTAAAATTCCTCAATAGTAAAATAACTCCAATAGAAACCAGTCCAATTATCACTGCAGGTATTACATAATAAAAGAATATAATAAAAATCTCGGTCTCTTTATTCCATTCCAAACTTCTTCACTCCTATCATTTTTTTACTAACTAGAACGCCATCTTCTACCGAATTTTTCAGTTGCTTCACGCATAAGCTCCTGGTATTGAGAACGATACCTTTCTTTTTCCTTTCTTTCGTTATTCAATCTACGGTTCATAGATTCAACAAAAGAAGGATTATCGCTTCTATATAATTTCTCTGATTCTCTCGACAATGACCTGATCAATGAGTTTTTAAGAACTTCTTCATCAATGGTTAAATCCTGTCTTTTTGCTCTTTTTACAGACGTTCTACCAACATATACACCAATATGAGAAGGTATTTCGTGTTTAACTGTTTCATACAACTCTTTTGTCATAACATAATAATTAAAGTTGCCACAAAATGTTTTCTTAGCTTTGCTTCTGAAATCCGAAACAGAAACTTTAATCTCATAACAGCGCCAAATACCCTTTGTGTCATAAGTCATGTAATCTACTCTTTCATCACCGAACCAGCCGATTGTTACTTCAAAGCAGCCAAATATACCTTGTTTCTTTGTCGCTGAATAAATTTGACGTTCTAATTGAACAGTCAACTCCGTTTTTGCGATTTTATACCCCTCCTAATCAACTGATCTTTCACTGTGTAAAACATCCTATAGGCAAATTAACAATAAATTTACAATTAAGAAACACACACTAAATAATAT
>NZ_JBALPC010000319.1:0-1847 GCF_036965225.1 Bacillus sp. JJ1474
ATTTTTCAAAAATCGTTCCTTTTTTGAAGCTTGAAGCTTTAAATGCATATTTCGTTAGTAGATAGTAAGAGATACCTGCTACTACTACTCCGATTATCCATGCAAGGTCTACTAATAGGAAGGCAGCGCCTGCACCGATAAACATTGCAATGAGCCCCGCTGGATTAAATCCAGAAAAAGCACCTTCCTCATTGTATAATTCTTTAAGATTTATCTTTTGTTTTCTTAATATATAGTAGTCCACTAATAATATAGAAATAACTGGTCCTAAAAATGCGGAATATATTAGAATAAACATATTAAGACCTTTAGCCGATGACTCCTGTATAAGCAACCATGGAAATGCACCTAATGCAAGCAATCCTGTTACAATTGCAGAAGCTTTATACTTTAATTTTGTCAGCAATGTAATGACATAAGCTGGCGGAATAATATTGGCAACCATATTTGTTGCGATAACCGCGATTACAATAAACACGGATACAAAAACTGAAATATAAGGATTATCAATTATAATTGGGAGTGCTTGTGCAGGATTCGTTACACCAGTCGCAGCTGCGAGCATTGCCCCGATAATGATAACAAAACCATATGATAAGGTAATTGGGATAAAATATAATGATCCGCGTTTTTTATCACTCATACCCGTTTTAAGCTCTCTTGAATAATCTGCAGCACTTACAAAGATACCTGCATAATTCCCTAAAAAGACCATAATAAGTCCAAAGAACGGCAAGCCCCATGAGCCTTTAGCTTGTACCCAGTTTTGGGCAATCTCAGTGCTATGCGATGATAAAAGAATTCCGAAAACATAAATTAGTGCTGCCATAAATACTACAGAGGCAACCGTTTCTACCCATTTAATCGCGTGGAAACCGAATAATGAAAGCACAATTTGAATTAGTTGCAGCGCTATAAAACAAACAACGACATTATCGAAAGTACCGCCTGTAACAATCTTCGCGATTTCATTTAAGGCAGTTCCCCCGATCCAGCTTTGAATACCGTACCATACGATGGCGGGTATCCCGCGCAGTAGTGATGATATCACTGTTCCTTTTATTCCAAAGGACATTCTAAGCTGTACAACATATGGTATTCCTTTTTTGTAGCCGAGACGATCATTTAATGCAAAAATGGTTGAAATGATCCCAATTGCGATGATAGCTGCTAAAATGGTTTGAAAAATGTTTAATGTCGCGACACCAGCTACAATTACACTAGCCCCAAGTGTCATATTACCTAAATTAACACCGTCTCCAATCCACATAAAAATATAGTCTTTCGCACTTACTGTCCTATCCTTATCATTTTTCGGATAAAGCGATTCATCGACACCCGCAACATGTTCAATCTGGGTCTCGTTTGTATCGTAACCTTCAATCGTTGTAGACATATTTTATCCCCCTTGTTTTCGTACACCATATATAACAGCATTTGCTATGGCTTTTTAGCTAAAGGTTAACCTAATTACCATAAAATTATTTTTTCCTATTAAAAAGATTGCATCCGTGAATAAAAAATTTCACCCATTTTTCTATATGCAATCTCATTGTTAATAATTTTTCGTTCCACTTAGGTCAACTTATTTTTGCTTTCGAAAACGTTTTCTTTGTTAACAATTCATATTATACATGGCTTTTTCAAGAAGGTCTTTATGACTATTAAACAAAAAATACATAAACAAGCTATATATACTGCATAAACTTTTTTACGATAACATTCTTTTTAGACAATGCATTATTCACTTTGCACAAAGGAAATGCCATTTTCAATTTTAACGCGAAAAACACCGGAATAACTATGTGAAAGTTTGTACATGTTGCACGTATGGAATAGAGTATATA
>NZ_JBALPC010000319.1:1906-5456 GCF_036965225.1 Bacillus sp. JJ1474
AAAGGAGTGATTTTTAGTATCCACTCCTTTTTACATCAGATTATCTTGTTTTTTTAGCAATCATTTCGATCTCAACTTCAGCCCCTAACGGTAAAGCTAACACCGCTATACATGTCCGAGCAGGGAATGGACTGGAGAATTGCGTTTCATATACTTCATTCATTGCCGCAAAATTATTCATATCAGTTAAATAAACATTTACTTTCACTACATCATCAGATGTTAGGCCAGCTACCTCTAATACTTCAAACAGGTTTTTGAAACATTGCTTCGTTTGTTCCGCAATATCTCCAGTAAGATTTTTCGCTGAAATGGAGTTCATTGCCGTTTGACCTGAGAAATAAACAAATTCTCCTGCATCAATTGCATGTGAATATGGTCCTGATGCTGTTGCACTCTTTGCCTCGTAAGCTTTTCTTGCCATGATATTTCTCCTTTGCTTCTATAATATTAATTCAAATTACAATATTACTAAAAGACTCCGCTCCTTTCAAACATTAAACACGGTATGCAGTTGTAATTCCTAGCATGCACTTTTTCAAATATGTATAAATTACTTAATTAGTTCTTCATTAAAGACAATATCATTTAAAGCAATTTGCAACGTTCCTCTATATTCCGCAGCATGATTAATATTATTTTCAGAGTTTATTAAGCTCTTCACAATTACTGGACGCAGCCCAGTAAATAAAGATTTACATCCCATCATGAAAAATGCCTTCAATTAATTTTTTGAAATGAGCGGTCACCTCATCATCCATATGTGCCACTCCAGAAAGATCAATAATTAACTTTTGAATTTGACCATTTCTAATCTCGCTAAACACTTTATCTTGTATAGTAGACATACGTACTTGATTAATTGAACCTATTAAAGGCAAAACACTAATCTCTCTATTAATAGGAATAATAGGAACAGATAAATTTCCAACTAGCTTGCGCTAATTTTCGAGGAGTTCATCCTTGTATTTTGAATAGCGTATAAAGAAATTCGTAAGAAATTGGTCAATTAATACATTTATTTTCTTCTCCAGCGAATAAAAGGTTTCTCTATTCACTTCATTATTACTGTTGAGATCATTATAGGATTAGTTTACTAAAAAACAAGATTAGGAACATAATAACTGTCAAAATATTCTTTCTATTGGAAAAAGAAGTGTTTTCGTAGTTTGGCAGTATGAAAAAATAAAGGCTGCATCCCTTATAGAAGGTATGCAGCCTGCTGTCATTCAGTTAAGAATTGTAAATTCTCACTGAGATTAATCTATTTGTTTTTTAGCACTAATTTTTTATTAATTCGTATTTTCCTTTGAAGATCCGAAAAGCTTATTATCCAATGAAAACAATTGGCTTCCATTAATAACAAGTACAACTGCCATTGCTAATAATGCTAAATCTAATTCATACCCTCCTGGTGCGATAAAACCAACAGATAATTTTGCTGTAAAGATAGCGCCAAGCATCACTAAAGCAATTAATGCTGAGATAAGCTTGGTTCCAATTCCTAAAAGTAAGGCAATTCCTCCAACAAGCTCAATAACAGAAACAACATAACCTAAAAAGCCCATAATTCCAATACTTTCAAACCAGCCTGCTACATTACCAAGACCCATTTGAAATTTAGCTACACCATGAATTAAAAAAGTTACCCCTAAAACTATACGAAGAATTAACATACTCCAACCATTTTTTTGTTTCATTATTTATTCTCCTATTCCTATGATTTTTTTAATTTATTTAGATTAATAAATTTTAGCTAATAATTAAACTTTCAAGCAAATACGGTTTCCAGAAGGATCTAAGGTAATGAAACATCCATTTTCTTCAATGACGGAAGCCCCAATATTCCTCAGCTGATTGATAATATTATTTCTTTTTTCCTCATTTGAAAGCATTAAAGTAAATGATTCAAGTCCAACACTATTAGGAGAAGGTGTAGGTGCACCTACGCCATTCCAAGTATTTAAACCAATATGGTGATGGTATTTACCATCCGCAATGAATAGTGCTTGAGTGCCATATCGGTTTACAACTTCAAATCCGAGTCCTTTGATATAAAACTCTTCTGTCTTTTTTAATTCGGATACATGCAAATGAATGTGTCCCATAACGGTGCCAGCAGGTAGACCTTTCCATGATTGCTGTTTACCTCCAGCTAGAAGATCTACAAAATTTAATGGATCAACCGCCATTTCCACTTCACTGTTCCCCCAGTTCCATTCGGAAGGATCACGGTCTGTATAGATTTCAATTCCATTTCCATCTGGATCAGATAAGTAAAGGGCTTCACTCACAAGATGGTCTGAAGAACCAAACTGCAATCCTATTTCCATAAAGTGGTGCACAATTTTAGCTAAATCAGAGCGTCTAGGCAGAAGAAGTGCAAAGTGATATAATCCCGTAGTTCTTCCTTGTTTAGGAATTACGTCATTGGGTTGTTGAATTGATAATAATACTGTCTTTCCATCCGCACTCAAGTTAGCGGATCTTTCACTTTTTTCTAAAACTTTAAAGCCGATTACTTCTTGATAAAATGCTAACGACCGCTCTAAATTTTGTACCTTTAAGTTAACTTGACCTACGAATGTAATAGGTTCATGATGAAAATTCATTTTAGTTGCCTCCTTCGTTATTTATTTTGTTCTTAACGAACAAATTGTTTTTAACACACAATTCGTCTGTTAGTTACTTTATGTAAGTTAGTATATTATTATAATTAAAGAAAGTCAAGTAAGTTATTTATAAAATATAATTTAATTATTTATAAATATGTTTATAATATAAGTCAGGAGTTGATGTAATTGAAAAAGTCGATTTGTCCTAGATTTGAAACAGCTATGGGGTTATTGAGCCAAAGGTGGACTGGAATGATTATCTACCAGTTATTATTAGGTCCGCAGCGTTTTTGTACGATTGAATCTTCAGTGGGTGTAAGTGGCAGAGTGCTGTCAGAGAGGTTAAAGGAATTGGAGAACAGCGGAATAGTTAAACGAGAAGTTTATCCAGAAACCCCTGTTCGAATTGAATATTCGTTAACAGAAAAAGGTTTAGGCTTGGAACCACTTATGAGAAATATAGAAAAATGGTCACAAGAATGGTTAGACGCTTAATTGTAAACCCTATTGAACTTAAGAATTTATAAAAAAAGGATGCACTAGGTAAATTTTTTACCCATTGTATCCTTTTTTACTATTGAATAAGTTTAGTAGTTTTGTTTTATCAATAAGTGCACAAAAAAAATCACCTTCAATTGAATGAAAGTGACTTTTTGAATGATCTGAGAGGGATTTGAACCCCCGACCCCTACCCTGTCAAAATCAATTCTGAAAAAAATATGGGTAAATTAAGACAAACTGAATTAATTAAATATTGTTAAATCAACGTTTGTTGTATAAATTAATAAATCTATATAAATTAAATACAATCTAAAAAATTAAGTATGTGCAATTAATGTGCAATCTTGTTTTAAAGGAAAAATATATGGTCAAAATTAGATAGAGACTAATTTCCCATAAAAAAGTCTTTTTTCAACTTGCAATAACTATTATAT
>NZ_JBALPC010000320.1:0-1450 GCF_036965225.1 Bacillus sp. JJ1474
CGAGAAGAAATGATGGAATTTCAATGAAAGTTTTCACTTTATACATTTCTTTTAAAATCTTTTCCTTCAAACTTACTAAGATACTTTACGCTGAATGTCTAAAAAAATCAATAGGGAAAAATCATGGATTTTGTCGAAAATATGGTATAGTTTATATTTGAATAATAGCTGATATTAATTGAAGTGATTCTGTTCACAATATAAGACATTATGGTCTAAAACGGTTAGGAGGAAAAGGTGAATAATGGATATAAATGAGGTTATGAAGAGAATGAATAAGTTAGAATATCAGCAAAAGCTTTTACTTAAGATGATCGAAAATAGAAATTTGGAATTTTTTAAACTAATTGTCGAAAAGTCATTAGCTGAAAGCGAAGTTGAAGATTTCTACAGACAATGTGAAGAGTTGAGCATAGAGTTGGAAGAACAAAAAGCGGAAGGGTTTGTCTACTTTCATCCGCTTTACAATAAATTTACTTATAGGTTACATAAGGATCTTGAACCGAAGGAAGCAGTGCAAGCTTGTTTAAAGCAAGGTTTATTTATTCCTCTAATGGACGAATTTGTGAAATATCTTTAAAGATTAAACTGATTCCTGAAGAGAGCTTTCTTTTTTTTGCAGCTTTCCTTCTTCCTCTACGAAATCATTTTCAATATTATTAAATGATTTTTCAAAAATCTCCATAAAGTCATCTCCATATATATTTCTCACTATGGCCATGATTTCAATAATTTCTGGAAATTTCCCATAAAGTTCTCTTAATGGTGCTGCTCCTGAAAACACTGCATATTGATCTGGATCGTAAGTCTCCATTAATTGCAATAAAATGTTTTCGCCTTCGGCAGTAATCTGAATATACGTATTTCTTTTGTCGCTTTCCTTTTTGGAAAATTTCAGAAAGCCACGCTCTTCAAGTTTTTTTGAGAAGTTAAATGCTGTTGATACGTGCATGACTCCAAACTTAGCCACATCCGAAATAGATGCCCCTTTTAAGTGATAGGCAATCCATAAAATATGATGTTCGTTGATGTTTAGGTCAAAGGGCTTAATCCATTGCTGCCAGTCTTTTTCGATGGATTTCCATAAAGCTTTACTAAGTTGAGAAATTCTTTGGCTGAAAATCATTGCTTCCTTCATTGAATACATTTTATCTGTCATAAAACTATTCACCTACTTTTCTAGTTCNNAAATTTTTAGAAATTATTTCTTAAAGCTATTTTTTCTTCAATTTTGTGAAACAACTTATGATTTTAGAAAAAACTTTTTTAAAACGAAGAACAAACAAAAAAATGAAGTTTTGGCATTGTCACTTTATTAATATATTTATTTTCGGCTTAAAATGAAAAAATCCTTCTTTTTAATAGAATAAAGAAGGATTTTTTAAAAAAAATTTTATTTTTTCTCATTCTTAAGATCTAGACTTTTTTCAAGATTTGAAATAGCCTCTTC
>NZ_JBALPC010000321.1:0-3294 GCF_036965225.1 Bacillus sp. JJ1474
GCTAGAATATCCAAAAACATTATTTAAAGCAAAGTTGCTGAAAATTGGTGTTATATCGGATTTATTGCTTCCAGATATGCTTGAATTTTATAGTGTTAGCGACGAATTAGCATATGAAATAAAAGAAGATTTCCCATTAATAGACGTAAGTGCTTTACCATCAGCTGCATTTAATGTGGAATATTCATTAGCATTAGATGAATGTAATTCATGGAAAATAAATATGCAACATTTGGTGGAAGAAATTGAGGTAGAATAAATTGAACATACAAGAGTTTATAACAGATTTCAAAGAATTGCATAGTGATGAACAAAACCAGGAAGAAAGATTTGTAGATTCTTTTTGTGAGTATTTAGAAAGTAACGGAAATATTTCTAATTATGAATTAAGTTATCGTTTTCAGGTAGGACTTCAAATGAATGCTTATTCTTATGATGATGAACAAAACAAATTGACTTTGATTGTTGCTGACTATGAAAATTTTGACTATGGCGCAACGGTTTCAAAGGCAATTATCCAGAAACCTTACAAACGTGCTGTGAAATACTTGAAAAAAGCAAGAAAAGATTTAGTTAATGTAATAGAAGAAACTTCAGCAGATTATCCTTTATCGCAACTCATTCATGAATTGGATTATGAAAATACAGAGATTAGTGTACTGATTCTCTCTAATCGTATTTATAAAGCAAACATTCCTTTAGAGATTGAGGAGCTTGAAGGAAAAGAGATTTTATATCAAATTTGGGATATGGAAAGACTATTTCAGTTAGTAAATGAAACACAGGGCATTGAAGATATTGAGATTGATTTTGGAGTGCTTTCAACAGAAAATTTATCAATGTTGAAAGTTGTAGACAAAAATGCTGAATTCGATTGCTACGTAGGATATATTTCTGGAGAACTATTGGCGAAGTTATATGAGAATTGGGGTCAACGACTGATTGAAAGGAATGTTCGTTCCTTTTTACAAGCAAAAGGTAATGTAAATAAGGGAATTAAAAATACTTTACGTAAAGAACAAGAAATGTTTATTGCTTATAACAATGGAATCTCTACAGTAGCTGAGTCAATTGAAGCAGAAACTTCAGACAGTGGTAGCGTATATACCATAAATAAAATTAAAGGATTACAAGTTGTTAATGGTGGTCAAACTACGGCTTCCATGTATTATACAAAAAAAGATGATAAATTGGATCTAAGTAATGTATTTGTTCAAATGAAATTAACAGTGATTAAATCAACAGAGAAAATGAATATTATGACTTCTAAAATTTCAGAGTATGCAAATACACAAAATAAGATTTCTTCATCAGATTTAAAAGCGAATCATCATACACTTATTCAATTGGAGAATTTATCAAGAAATACAATGATCCCTTCAAATTCGGGTGTTAAATCGAATATTAGATGGTTCTTTGAACGTGCTAGAGGCCAGTATTTAGTAGATTTAAGTCGAGAAACTACTAAGAAAAGAAAAGACGATTTTAAACACATGAATCCTAAATCTAAGTTATTAAGTAAAACAGATATAGCAAAATATTACATGTCTTGGGCTTGTTCCCCTCATAAGGTAAGTAAAGGAGGAGAAACGAACTTTAAAGAGTTTATGGAATTCATTGATCAAGAAAACTTAGAAATTGACCAAAAGTTCTATAAAGAATTAATCGGCATGGCGATCTTATTCAAAGAATGTGATGAGCTGGTTAAAAATGCAAAATATCCAGCATATAAAGCTAACATAATTACCTATACGATTGCTGCGCTGTCTTACTTAAAAAAGAATGAAATCAATTTAATTCTAATTTGGAACAGTCAGTCTGTAACAGACGAATTAAGAACAGAATTGCAAAAATTGATTCGTTTAACTTGGGATCATATAAATAATCCACCTATTTCTGGATCAAATATTACTTCTTGGTGTAAGAAAGAAGAATGTTGGGTAAGTTACAAAGAAAAATTAAATAATATTTAAAAAAAGTGCGTATGATATTCATCATGATGAATATCATACGCACTTTTTCATGCTATTGGTTAGTACATGAGAGATCTTTTGTTATTATTTCACATTGAAGAGATTGCAAGTCATCCATACTTGTTTCTAAATCTATTGAATGACAATAATTGAAAACGGCAGCAATTAGAGGACTGCCACTTTCATCATAGAGAACGATTTCAGTATCAATATCTTTAATAATAATTAGATCGGAATCTACAAAGTAATCTTCTTGAGTCTCATCCCACATTGCTAAGAATCCACCATAAATATCAATATTTAATTGATGTACTCGAACAAATATTGATTCAATTAAAATTTGCTTCTCCGAATCTTCATGCAATATATTTGTTTCACGATCTTCTATACTCCAAAGATATTCCTCACAGTTTGCTAGAGTTAATTGTGAATCAAAGTTAAGAAAGTATAAACCTTCGTGAATTTTACTTAATCGTATAGAATCTCTTCCGTAACGAGATAAGTCTTTCGTTTCAACATATGCCCCCGATGGAATGTCTATTCTCTCTCTAATATAAGCACCCAAAATACTGTTATTATCACAGGTTTGAATAGCTTTACGATGTTCTTGAGCTACTACGCAGACGAACATTTCTTCATCGTCAGTTAAAACAAGGATTTTTTTTCCTCTTTGAGGAAGAAAATTAGGACGTTCCTTATGTACTTGCTTTGAAATAGATATATACGCTTCATTACCAGTACGAGTAGGGTGTCTTAAGCCATTTCGTCCATTATGTCCCCAATTGATTCCTGATTTCGGAGGTGTATCTCCACCTCGTATAGTAAGAGGTATATCAATATATTCAACTTCATATTTAGTTGCTTCATCAGTTGAGAGATTGAACAGTTCTAATTGGTTATGGTTATAGGAAACAATTAATTCTTTTTCAGGGTTTTGATGAATGTTAATTTGGTTAGAAACATTTGAACTAGTGCAATTAATTACATCTAAATTACTAAAGATTTCATCTGCATTAGAATGTTCCATTATCATTAATTCGTTACGATGATAAAAACTATTTAATGTGAAGCTGGCTGATCCAACAAAAATTTTATGATCCAATCCTAGAATTAATGGGTTTTCCCAATAATATATATTACTATGATTACCTGGAGGAGCCACTTGATAATAGACCTCTAAGCGGGATGGATACCTTTTGGTTAGATGTTGAAAAGCTAGATGAGTCCATTTTGAAATGCCTTCAACTGACACCATACCAACATAAAGATTTAAATGTAAATCTTTATATTCATCTAGGATTTGTTCAACTAAAAGAGGGCT
>NZ_JBALPC010000322.1:0-1826 GCF_036965225.1 Bacillus sp. JJ1474
AAACAGCATTTCAAATTCATAATCAATTAAGGGGATACATATTTAAAGAATATCAATTGCCTATAATTAATAATTCGAAAATAATCAAAAGTGTATTAACAAATCAAAGACATAGCAAAGCAAAATATTTAGAAAAAAAAGATGATTGTTTTATTATCTCTGGTATTGATAAATATATTGTTATAGCATATAAAGATTTAGAAATGAGGAGAAGTGATGTATAACTGTTCAACTATTAAATTGAGACAAATTTCAGATCGATATGGAAACTTAACTCCAATTGAAGGAAAAGTGGACATTCCTTTTGAAATTAAAAGAGTTTATTATATTACAAAAGTAGAAAAAGATATTACTAGGGGATACCATTCTCATAAAAAATTACACCAAGTACTAATTTGTCTCAATGGTTCAGTAAAAATTAAACTCAAAAATCCTTATAATGAAGAAGTAATCGAGTTAAATGACTCATCTGTAGGATTATATATAGGGCCATTTATATGGCGTGAAATGTTTGATTTTTCAGAGGGAAGTGTTTTATTGGTTCTGGCATCAGAACCTTATGATGAATCTGATTATATAAGGAATTATGATTTTTATTTAGAGGAAGCTAAGAAGTTATTTTAGAGGAAGTGACTGGCATGAATATCCTTTTTTCAAGATTTGAGCCCATGCATATGGAAATTGAGGAAGAATTTCTAGATAAAGTTAAAGAAGTATATAATAATAATTGGTTTATACAGGGGAAAGAACTAGGGAATTTTGAGAAGGAGTTTTCTAACTACTGCAATGCCAATTATTGCGTTGGATGTGGAAATGGATTAGATGCTTTATATTTAATCTTGAGGGGTTATGGTATAGGGGAAGGGGATGAAGTTTTAGTTCCATCCAATACTTTTATTGCAACAGCCCTTGCTGTTACATATGCAGGTGCAAAACCTATCTTTGTTGAACCAGATATCGCTACATATAATATTAATCCAGATTTAATTGAACTATCAATCACAAGTAATACAAAGGCAATTATTGTAGTTCATTTGTACGGGCACCCTGCTGCAATGGAAAAAGTAATTCAACTATCAAAAAAATACAATTTAAAAATTATTGAAGATGCTGCTCAGGCTCACGGGGCAGTATATCATGGAAAAAAGGTAGGAACTTTGGGAGACGCCGCAGCATTTAGTTTCTATCCAGGGAAAAATCTAGGAGCAATTGGTGATGGCGGAGCTATTGTAACTAATGATCCAAATCTTGCCGATAAAGTACGTGCTTTAGGTAATTATGGTTCAGATAAAAAATATCATCATATATATAAAGGTACAAACTCAAGACTTGATGAAATTCAAGCATCGTTTTTAAGGATTAAATTAAAAAACCTTGAGAAATATAATAATTATAGAAGAACTATAGCTCTACAATATATAGAGGGTATAAATAATCCTAAAATAATAATGCCATTTGAGAAGGATAATTGTACACATGTTTGGCATTTATTTGTAATTAGAACTGAATATAGAACTGAACTTCAAAACTATTTAAATAGACATGGTATTAACACTTTGATTCATTACCCGATTCCTATTCATCTTCAACTTTCCTATCAGGAATTTGGATATAGAAAAGGAAGTTTTCCTTTAGCTGAAAAAATTTCTCAAGAGGTATTAAGCTTACCTATATGGTACGGAATGAGTGAAGATGAAATATATTATGTTATAGAAACGGTAAATTCATTTTCATAAATGTTGATTACTTTAAGAAATTTAGATGAGATAAATTTGCTAATTTTCAAAGAAAATTAATAGAGTTAAGATTAAAGATTAGTCATTAAC
>NZ_JBALPC010000323.1:0-1158 GCF_036965225.1 Bacillus sp. JJ1474
ATCTCACACAACATAATTTCAAGGTAGTTTGGTTTATGTAATTCCTTTTGCATAAGCTGCAGAAAACCCTTTATCGAAGTTAGAGGGTTCCTTATTTCGTGTGCAACACCTGCAGCCAATTGCCCTACTAGGGAAAGCTTTTCCGTTTTTCGTATAAACTCATCCATCTTCTTTCGCTCAGATATATTACGACCTACAATAACAAAATGCTCTAATTTATCATTCTCCCCAATTACAGGGGTTCCCTGAGCTTCTAAGTAAACCCAATCTCCATCAGCATTTTCACACCGAAACTCGACTTGAAATGGTGATTTAGTTGAAACTTTTTGAAAAAAAAGTTCATATAACCGCAGAGAATCCTCAGGGTGAACCAAATCAAAGGCCAATACTCCTTCATACTTTTTTGGATCATATCCCAATACCTTTAAATGCGAAGGGGATGCATATATTACTCTTCCATTTATATCCCAGAGTCCAACCAAATCCAACATGTTCTCTGTAATTAGACGATAATTGGCCTCACTCAGTTTTAGAGCTTTTTCTACCCGCTTCCTTTCGGTAATATCTACACATGAACCAATGATCTCAACCACGTGCCCATTCTTTCGAATAGGTCGTAACGATGACATGTAGGAAACGCCATTTATTACCCCTTCGTACGTTACATGATCTTCACCTTGCCAAGCTCTCCAATAATATTGAATAACCGCTTCTGCATCAAGTTTCGGGAGAAAATCGCGTAATTCCTTTCCAATAATCCTCTTAGGAGAAAGATCCATTCTATAAAGTAACCTTCCTTCACACAGAGTATGAATAAATCTATCGCCATCCTTAATAAACTTAAAAAGCATCCCTTGCTGCTGGCTTATTGTTTCCACTAACTCTTGATTGGAAGCCTTTAGAGACTCCACTTTCCATCTTTGATTGGATAATTCATGCAGAAATTTCACCTTTATACGAGACCAAAAGAAGACAAGTGTGCATACAATTACCATTGCAAGTGCAAAACATATAATAAGATTCATTTTTATATCACCTCAAAACTTTACACTTTGTATGTTATGAAATCCCTTTTTTAAGAAAACACGGTATTCCATGTATCAAATATAATCATATATACTTACGTTAATATATTTATACAGTCCTAAAATAACTATA
>NZ_JBALPC010000324.1:0-2940 GCF_036965225.1 Bacillus sp. JJ1474
ATTTAAGTATTCTGCCCTTTAGTTTAAGTACCATTTCTTCACAATTCCCTCTAAAATATCTATTTATTTTGAAAATGAGTTATTCAAAAATATGGCCCTTTTCATGAAGAAAGACTCTTTCCTTATTTCAGAAAAGCGCTCTTTTCTTGAATAACTAATTTATCTCTAATAGAGATAAATTCAGGAAAATGTGGATTTACAACATCAAGGAAATTCCAAAATAAAAATCGCAATTTCTCAGTCTCCATTCAGAAATTTGTTAAAGAATAAATACTATTTTAATAATTCCTGAACAATCTTTGTTTTCCAAAACCCAAATCCTATCATAGCACCGAGCATATTGGATGAAATCATCAATGCCAAAACTTCCTCTTTTTGTTACTAATCCTCCTATTTTCTACAAAGTTATAAGCATAATAAGAAAGAAACAAAACATCCTGCTCTATAGTCCAATAGGAAAAGGGTTGCCTCAGCAACCCAAGCTTAAGACTCTTTATATAACGGGACTTTCCATTCCTTTTCTACTTCTTCATATCGTGTCACAGATAACAAATGTAAAGTGAATTCCTTAGGTATCTCTTTCATTCCATATATGGTAAGCGTCGTATTTGTCTTAAAACGACCATTTTCATCTGTCTCATCAAAAACGGACCTGCTGTGAAAAGCTTCATATGTCTCTCCCTTATCATCAACTATTGCCCATGATAATAGATCTGATGAAGGTACTTCCTTCCCACCCTTCATCTCAATGACTAAAACCTGTTCTGTTTCAACTGGAGGAAATGTCTTTTGCAACGAAAAGTCCGTCTGCATATCCACCTTTTTAACGGTGATAAAATTGCCTTCATATTCAAATGAAAGAGGATACTTTTTTAATTCTTTCGGGTTTACATTTATTGAAAAATTCGATGGGACCGTTTTTATCACCCCATCAAGTACAAATGTAAGCTGATCTTCCTGTTTTTGAGGAATAAATGATTCATTCCATTTCATATATCCAAGCTCCCCCGTATCTTCCCCAGTTCCTTGCATAAGCCCCGAATCACTTGGATGGCCTTGATCTTGGAAGATATTAACACGATACAAGGTCTTTCCACTCTTATTTTCAATATGATATTGAATGGCTGTACCGTAGTTTGGGGCAAATGTAAAATTATTTTTGTCCCCAATTGCATTTTCTAGCTCCTGAATTTGTGCTTCCACTTTTGCTTTTTCTTCAGCTGTGAAATACGTATCATACATAATTTCATTTGAAGATGGAGCAAATTGAACTTCTTTTAAGTGAATCCCTACCCCATTATCACTCGTCTTCTGATCATGTAAAACGAGCCTCGTTGTCATTTCCTTAATTTCTTTTAAATCGATCGGGATTTCTAATTGCCAGTTTCCTCTCGTTCCATTTAATTCTGTTAATTCAAACTTAATCGTAAGTGAATCGATTGATTCATGCCCACGTAAGGAAAATTCAATCAATCCATAATCTGAATCATTTATCCAACTCATTCCAAACCCTTCACCTTCAATTGGATTTCCATCTTGATCATAAGCTGAAATGACATTTTTCCCATCTCTAAATTCTAATTGAGGATTAAGTATTTTACCATTTTCCTTTACAACTTGATAAGATAACGCAACCCTTGAAGTGTCTGCTAATACATCTTCCACTTTAAAGGTAATTCTTTGATCCATTACTTCTTGGTCGATACGCTGCGTTAATCCTGATTCAGAAGCCATTCTTAAACCTTCATCAACTTGTTCTGTTGTAAAAAATCCACCAATCCATTCCGCAAAACTAGGATTTAAAGTGGTTGTTAATCCTACTGCAAGTACACAAGCAGCTACTATAAGCAACACCCGTTTCCATTTTTTCTTCTTTTTCTTATGTTCATATGGCTCAAGTTGATTCAAAACTTGATTTGTAAAATCATCAGGTAATGTTGGTGTCGTGAGCGTCTCCTTAATCAATTCTTGTTCTTCTGCGTACATCTTGATGACTTGCTGACATTCTTGACAAGTTTCTACATGTAATTGAATGATTTCATCGACTTGGTCAAACCCATCAAACCATTGTTCCAGTTTATCTTTCGTTGGACATTTCATGAAAATACCCTCCTTTTTCCTCTTTGATCGTTTCTCTTAATTTTTTCTTGGCACGATGGAGTTTATTTCTTACCGTCGCTAAAGAAAGACTCATGAATTCACTGATTTCGCTGTAACTTTGCTCATTTACATATCGGAGGAGAAGAATCATTCGTTCATCTTCTGGAAGGCCGCCAATTAGTTTTTCTAGTTGTCTATTTTTCTCTTTTTTTAAGAAGATCACTTCGGGATGATGGAAATCCTTGACATCATCTTCTCTTATTTCAACCTGTTCCATTTTAAAACGCTTCTTTCTGAATTCATCCATACAGTGATTGATGGCTACTCGATACATCCAACTGGAAAAAGAGCCTTTTCCATCAAACTTTCCAAGCTGGCGATAAATTTTGATAAAGGATTCCTGAACTAGATCAACTGCATCCTGCTGGTTTCCTGTCATTCTTAAAATGGTTGCATATAATGGATTTTTATATTTGTTAATAATTTGTGCGTAGGCTTGTTTATTGCCCGACAGCACTTCCTCTATCCTCTGTCTTTCTTCTTCCATTTCATATAAACCTCCTGCCTGCTCACTGATTAACTCTTTCAACAAGTATAACGGGTTTAACTTACAAATCATTTCACTTTTTCAAAAAAAGAAGAGGAAAATACAAATAGGGTACCCTTTATTTCTTAAAGGAGGGAAATCTCTAGTGTTACTTGAAATAAGGTTTGATCAAAAATACCTCACAAACCAGCATTCTACGACAAATAAAAAAAAAGCATTTTGAAAAAATCTTTATCAAGACCTAAATTATAAAAGTCATAAAAAATAAGGGGTAATACATATTACACATAATA
>NZ_JBALPC010000325.1:0-2176 GCF_036965225.1 Bacillus sp. JJ1474
TTATAAATTTTTTAAAACTAAATTTAAGCGGTTTTCCCGGTGCACCTTCTCATCTTCTGTTGCTAAATCATATTTCTTTAACAGGTGAAATACTTCATTTAATATATCCTGTGTATGTTCTTCATTAAAGAAAGCCTCAAATAGCGGAGCCATGCTATTAGGTAAAAAATCCTTTTGCTGCTCGTACTTCAGCGTAACATCTTCAAGTGAATGATCTAATTTACACTCGCTCATTATTATTCCTCCTGTCTAATGAAACTATAACTTCACTTTACTATATAGATGATCGATAGTCTAATTTCAAATATTTTTATTTACATAATAATATTATGTTAAACATTTTTTTTTTTGTACATTATGAAGCAGCTTTAAAGCAACAAAAAAAGAGCGAAGATTTACTCTCCGCCCTTCCCATTATTCCACATTGCCCGTTTGTTTTCCTGTTTCACTTTTGATCGGATCTTCCTTTTTTATATACTGATAATCATTTCTGTCAATTGGTTCATAGCCATCTGGCTGATAGAATCTTAGAAGGTCTTTATACACGATGTTATCTGATATTTGCAGTTCAGCTTTTGCTTTTTCAGCTAAATGTGCATATCCTTCTCCATCTACAAGCTCACCTGTTTCATTGGAATAGAATTTTTCGTCCACTTGGGTCACTTTTGGAGAGACAAAGTCTCCATTTCGGAATGGAATGACTTCACGATGGTTTTTAGACAAAAGATCAGAGCCAATTTCCAAATAATCCTTCGTATCAATTCCTAATAAATGCAGCACTGTTGGACGAACATCTACTTGGCCGCCAATTTGATGCTGAGCTCCGCCATCTACTCCTGGTACATGGATGAATACCGGAACTCTTTGCAGATTTCTAGCATACTCAAAAGGAGTAATTTCTTTTCCGATAATTTCAGCCATCGCATCATTATGGTTCTCTGAAATGCCATAATGATCGCCATACATGACAACAACCGTATTATCATATAGTCCTGATGCTTTAAGGTCATTAAAGAACTGTTCAATTGCCTGGTCCATATAATTCGCAGACTGGAAGTATTGGTTCACTACCTTATTATCAGTTTCAGCTGCAGGGAAATCAGTATCCCCTTCATCCATTTTAAATGGAAAATGATTAGATAGAGTAATGAATTTTGTATAAAAAGGCTGTGGCAGACTTTCTAACATCGGCATGGATTCAGTAAAGAATGGTTTATCCTTCATGCCATAGTTTTTCGTGTTTTCTTCACTCATATCGTAATATTCTGCATCAAAAAATTGATCATATCCTAAAGAACGATACATTTCATTGCGATTCCAAAACGTTTTATAGTTTCCGTGGAAAGCTGCTGACGTATATCCATGTGTTTTCAATATAGCTGGTGCGGCATGATACGTATTTTGAGCTTTTGTTACATAGACAGATCCTTGAGACATCGGATATAAAGAATTATCCATAATAAATTCAGCATCTGATGTTTTTCCTTGACCCGTTTGGTTAATAATATTATCAAAATAGAACGTTTCGCCATTATGCGCCAATGAGTTTAAAAATGGAGTTACCTCTTGCCCGTTTAACTTGTAATCGATAATAAAGGTTTGAAGTGATTCTAAAGAAATGTAAATCACATTCATTCCTTTCGCTTTTCCAAAGTATTCAGGATTAGGCGCAGCATAATTAGCTTTAATATAGTTCTCCACTTCTGTAATGTCGTTTGAATCAGCTAAAGCTCTTTGACTAGCTGATTGTGCATTTTGAATGACATCATAAACAGAGAAATTATAAGCACCTAAATATTTCACAAGATAGTTTCTGTCAAAAGAACGAGTAAGCAATTGTGGACGATCTGCTTCAGCCAGACCTAGATTAATAATAAATGTTAGGATAGCTGCTGCAATCACATACTTCGCAGGCTTTCTGCTTACTGTCTTACTAGGGTTGTACCATTTTTTAAAGATAAAAAACGCCAGGATAATTGTATCAATAAAGTAAAATACATCAAAAGGACTCATGAGGGATAAAGCACTTCCTCCTAATTGCCCCCCGTTCGTCTTCGTTTGCATGACGACTGGAACTGTAATAAAGTCATTGAAGAATCGGTAATAAACAACATTTGCATATAATAAAAACGACATCAGGAAGTTCATCGTAATGAATAATACTGATTGCATCCGT
>NZ_JBALPC010000326.1:0-2472 GCF_036965225.1 Bacillus sp. JJ1474
ATATAATTGAAGGAATTACAAAAAAGGCCAAGGCCACTAATAAGGATAATCTCTTAATAGAATTTTGGTGATAAAAAAAGGCCAAGAAAACATTCACGCTAATTAAATAAGGAAAGCATTCTGTTCAACACAGAATACTTTCCTATTAGAGAGTTGTATAATCAACCAATGAAATGGTAACATTATTCAATTATTTAGCTTCTGGTTTCTCTTTTCCCATAGAGTCAAATAATTGTGTGGATGATAAGGCATTGAATGGTAAAGATATATTATGTTTAACACCCTGGTTGTAAGATGCAATTAAGTCTTTAAGTAGAACGGCTAAGGCAGTGTCTGCTGTCCATTCAGAAACATAGCTCCAATTTCTAACTACCCAACTATCACCAGTACTTACTTTTAATAAGTTTAATACCTCTTCTTCAGGTAAGTTATAGTGGTTACCTAATTTAAGTCCTTCAGCTAAAGCATTCATGTTAATACCTAGAATCATATTATTAACTAATTTTGCTACTTGGCTGTTGCCTTGTTCCTCGCCATAGTAGAATGTATTGGATCCAATCGCATCAAAGTATGGTTGGAAAGATTTCACGATTGTCTCTGAACCTGATGTCATAATCGATAATGTTCCAGCTTGAGCACCTGAAGCACCACCGCTTACTGCAGCGCTAATTAGTCTCAAATCACTTTCTTCTTCGACTTTTTTGCCTAATTGATTCATTGTTTCAGGGTCAAGTGTACTCATCACAATAATTGTTTTATTTTTAGGTTGGGCAGAAAGAATTGCGTTCTCACCAAAAATAATATCAACATTTTGGGCATAGTCACGAACCATTGAGATAATCGCTTCGTCCGCTTGTTCTGCCACTTCTTTTAAAGTTTCTACCATTGTTATTCCAGCAGCACTTGCTTTTTCATAGACACCTTTAAAAGCATCATAACCGATTACGTCAAAACCAGCTTTCTTTAAATTAACTGCCATCGGGAAGCCCATTGTTCCTAATCCTACAAATCCAATTTTTTTACTCATGATTTTTTCCTCCTAGATGATATTTTGTAAAATCTATTACAAAAAGTACTTTAGAATAAAGTGCTTGATGTATCGTAAGTTGAATCATTCAAAACAAGTCTGAGGAACTTGCAAGATTACATCATTAAGCTAAACCTAAGATGGCCATGACAACGATAACGGCCATTGCGATCCAGTGGGTAACACTTATACTGATAAATCCATTTTTGAAGGTGTCTTTCATCGTTAGTCCCGTTATATTGTTAAATATAATCAAGAATCCAGAGTAAGGAACAATTGATAGAGCTCCAGATCCGATTGCGATTGCGCGGTGAACAGTTTCCGGATCTAGTCCCATTTCTAAATAGATAGGAGCAAAATTCGCAACAGAAATGCCAATTGCTCCAACAGCTGAAGCAGTAATACCGCCTATAAGACCTGTACCAATCATTAATGAAAGTACTGGGGGTCCAGGAATGGATTGAATCAATTGAAAGACACCCTTAAACGCAGGAACACTTGTAGCAATGCTACCAAATGCAATTGTACTGCCAGTTGTTATCGTGGATGATAACGATTCGTTAGCACCTTGATTTAACACTTCTTTTTGCTGTTCAATTTGCTTACGGAATAATATAGCACTCATTACGATCGCAACAATTAATGCGACAATAATGATATTACTCACAGAACTAAATAGTAATATGATGCCTAGTAACACGATGATAGGCAGTAAACTGATAATAAATGGTGGAAGCTCACGCTCAGTTGCCGCATTACTGCTTTCAACCTTCTCATCCACATTAAATGTCTCGTTCCTACACAAGCTTTTGGACAACGAGAATTTCATAAATAATAGTATGAACACAATTGCTGCTATGGAAGTGACGATTCCGATAACCGGTGCAGCAGTTAATGTAGTGCCCAAAGCCGTTGAAGGCACAATATTGTGTAAGGAAGGTGCCCCAGGCAACATTGTCATAGTAAACGTTGAAGTTCCGCCAAACACAGGAATGGTAACTAATTTCCAAGAAATATTAAGTTGTCTGAAGATCGGTTTAGCCATTGGGATTAATGCGAATATTATGACGAATACATTAATACCACCGTAAGTAAGAATGGCAGAAATAATAAATAATGCTACCAATGCGTTGTACGGGTTCTTGGTTCCTACCACCGACAATACTTTATTTGCAATTGAAATCGTTGCCCCACTTTTATCCATGTATTTCGCTAATACAGAACCTAATAAGAATATAGCGAAATTGGATGCAACAAACCCAGCTAGTGCCGTCATATAAGAATTTTCTTTGCCAAATACGGTCTCTAGTATAGGTACATCGTTAAACAGCAATACGACAATTGTCGCTATGGGTGCAGCAATGATGATACTGAACTTTTTAATAATAAAGAGAATAATTGTTAAAATACCTAACAATATTCCAATTATACCCAATATATCCATT
>NZ_JBALPC010000327.1:0-1795 GCF_036965225.1 Bacillus sp. JJ1474
ATATAGTGATGTGGAATATCAAGTTCATAAAGTATATCTAAAAAATGAAATTGAAGATAAGCAAAACAACGAAGACTTATTTTTAGCATTATTTCAAAATAAGAAGAGCAACAAAAATGAAATCATAACTACCTCAACTCCTCTTATTTCTGAATCGGAAGAGGGACTGTTAAAAAACAAAATTGATTTATTTATTAAATATTATAATGATGACAAGTTTGTTTTAGCCGAATTGGTAGGAAATACTTTAATCAATGATAATCATAAAAATACTATTTTGTTGGTTATATTAGCGGAAATTAGTTATAAACACAATAAACCATGGTTGGCGAATAAATATTTTGAAGAAGCTATCAAATTAAGTCCTGAAGATTCAAATATAATTTTAAGTTATTTAAAATTAAATTTGATGGAAGATATAAAAAGGCTTGTTTATGACCAGTACAAATATAATAAACATAACGAGGTCTTTTTAACGTATTACAATCATATAAAAAATCATGATTATTTTAATCTTATGTTTAAAAATAGGGAATATGAGAATGCATTATCATTCTATAAAAGCTTTAATAATGAAAGTTCTCATCTATATAAAGTAACAACTGTCAAAGAGTTTTGTGAAAAGAATAATTATACTTATCTAACTTTAGAAGATAATAAAAATAGAGAGGTTTTTATTCCATATTATTATGGAAGTAATGAGACCCAAAGAGCAGAAATGGTTATATCCCCAGAAATTTATATAGCAGAGTTGGAAAATGTCAATATTATTGGTGAAAACAGTTTAATATTAGCAAATGAATATTGCTTATATGATATAGCAACGAGAGATATTAATAATAGATATGACTTAAGATTTTCTAATCTTAGAAACATTGATGACAAGTATGCCGTAGTTGAATTTATTAATTCAAAAGAAGTAATAGAAGAAGCTATTTCATTAGTTGGTTTTGCTCCTTATAATTACTACCATTTTTCTATGGAAATAATATCCAGAATACAATATGTTGATCAATTTAAAGAACTACGAAATATTCCGTTATTGATAGATGAGGCTGCATTAAATATTCAACAATATTGTGATCTGTTAGATACGTTAAATACTTATAATCATCCCGTGATACCGATTAAGAAGCATCAGATGTATACGGTGAAAAAATTAATTTATCCATCAAGTAATACATGGATGCCTATTAATATAGAAGAGGGAGAACAATTTAGATTTGAAGACTTCATAATTTCTAACTCTGCAGTTGAATATGTAAGAAATAGTGTATTAAAGNNTAGAAAGATATTTGTCTCTAGGAAAAATACAAGTAACTCAAGGTTAATTAATGAAGAAATGGTAGTTGAAATTTTTAAACAGTACGATTTTGAAATTGTATTCCCAGAAGAATTGACTTTTGAGGATCAAGTTGAAATTTTTTCTCAAGCAGAATTTGTTGCGGGTGCCACAGGAGCTGCATTTACAAACATAATATATTGTCCTAAAAATGTGAATATTATCTGTATTATTCCAAAGGACTATAATTTCTATTTATATTCAACAATTGGAAATATTCTTGGCTTTAATATGTTGTATTTAGATGCAGAAACAATTACTAAGAAAAGATTTATCTCAAGTGAACACTATAAAGTCGATCTTAATATCTGCAATGAAAGTTTGAAATCTCTTGGTCTGACAAAGAGATGGGGATCTAATGAGGATTTATTACAACTAGTAGCTGAAGGAATAAATAATTTCCGTGAAATTATCAATCCTTATGATACTGATTGTGATGATACAATTACTATC
>NZ_JBALPC010000328.1:0-2074 GCF_036965225.1 Bacillus sp. JJ1474
GGTGGAGCGGTCACCAAAGAGCAGTTCTGATGACCGTTCAATATGAAATAATACTAGAACGGTCATCATCAAAAGTTAATAATCTGCCGTTAAAATAAGATGACAAAAAACTAGAAGACTTTTCCATAATTTATGATATGATAGAGGAAAATAAATACAAACGCTATATCTGTTTGTAAGCAAGAGGTGGAATGATGTTTACGGGAACAGTTGCAGTAGTAATGGTCTTTTCAATTCCAATCATTGCAATAGTAACATCTCATTTTCAAAAACAAACAAAGACCAAGCATAAAATGATTCAGGATCAAATTGAGCTTGAAAAGTTAAAACAAGAAAATTATNNCTTGAAGAATATAAAAACAAACCCAAAATATTATAACTTTTAGAAAAATGAAGGACGGTTCAATTTCCAGTCCTTCTTTTTTTGTTTTAGCGAAAAATAAATTACTCTAAAGCGTAAAATATATTGATTTTTAAAGTAAAATAAATTACCTTATAAAGTAAGGAGGTGAAAAATCTGGAAAACTTAAAATTGAATGTGGCACTTTTACGAAGAAAGGTACCTAATTTGACTACTGCTGCCAAATCCGTAGGCTTACGTCCGGCAACCGTTTCTAATTTATGTACCGGAAAAATTCCGGTAGGCAGGTGCGAAGTTCGAACTTTAGCGGCACTTGCTGATCTTGCGGAATGTACTTTGGATGAATTAATCATTAGAGGGGAGAAGATTGAGATGCTAGAGACCAAGATTAAAACGCTGGATTTATTTGCCCCACTTGCCAAGGGAGGCACAATTGGGTTAGTAGCTCGACATGGAATGGGGCAGCTTGTTTTACTTTCAGAAATATTTTATAGATTGAAGAACGATCAGTTTGTCACGATTCTGCTCTTACCGAATGGGAATTACCCAGAATTAAACGATGTGAAGGTCAATTCAGATATTATCGTTCATTCCATTGATGAAGCCTATGAAGCAATGGCTGTTAAAGGAAAATCAAATGAGATTGTATTTGCAGCTGACAGGAGCCATGTATTAACAGGGGATATTTATGAGCTCCAAGAAAAATTGTTAGCGCATGATATCAATACAGTTACAACTTTTCTCGTTGATTTAAAAGGGGAAGCGGTCGATGAAGATTTACCGTATGGACCGTTGGAAACCGTTTGGCAATTTGACGCAGATTTATCAGCAAGACACAAATTCCCTGCCGTTAATCCAGTCTATTCAACTTCTTCAGTTCTTGAAGGAGCATATCTCGATCATAATCATCTCAATATTCAGCAGCGTGCCCAAAAGCTTCTTCGCCGCTATCGTGAACTCCGGTCATTAGTGAATGTAGGGGGCATGGAGCGACTCCCAGCATCTGAAGTCCAAACATTTAAGCGCGGTGAAAGGCTTGAAGCTTATTTAACACAGCCATTTTATGTAGCTGAAGCATTTTTAGGGAAAAAGGGAGAGTCTGTTAGTTTACAGGATACCTTAAATGATGTAAGAAAAATATTAGATGGAGCAGCCGATTCAGTTGAAATAGACCAATTAAATTATATTGGTCAAATAATAAATGCATAGACTGCAGAAATTTAAAGAAAAGGCTTTTTAAAATCTACGATATAGAATTTAAAGTATAACACCGGACTCTCGAACCTATTTAGTAGGTTCTTTTTTTATATCTTCAAATTCTTTATTATTGACCGTCTAAATAGTTATTTAGTAATTAAAGTAGTTGTGTGACATGCTGTCATTTTTCCTTGACTCATGACACGGTGTCATATATAATCAGCTCATTGGTAAATCTGACACGGTGTCATCCGTTTGACAGGAGGAATAATAATATGCCAAAACAAACATTTTTTCACTTGCCTAAAGATAAACAAGACACTTTAATTCGAGCTGCTAAAAAGGAGTTTTCTCGAGTTCCCTTACACGAAGCATCCATTGCCAATATTATCAAAGAAGCGGAAATCCCTAGAGGGAGCTTTTACCAATACTTTGAAGGGAAAGAGGACCTATATTATTATCTGTTAAATCAGATTTCAGAGAAAAATAATGATCGGTTTATTGCGCTCTTAAAGG
>NZ_JBALPC010000329.1:0-1420 GCF_036965225.1 Bacillus sp. JJ1474
AAAATAATGGTGGACGGGCTAACCCTTGATATATAAGGGTTTCTCATTTGATTGATAGCCAATTTGATACTGGAATTTTCCTAAAGGGAAGGTAAAAAGGTAAATCCTTCCCCGAAAATTTAGATTCAAATTGGTTAATCTTTCTTAATTGCAACCAAAAATCACTTTTTCTGTTGAAAGATTCAGCAGAGGGAGTGATTTTTTTGTTGTTATTGGAAGATGTGTTAGAAGAATATTTATACCGTTGTGAATCAAAAGGATTCACCAAGAAGACGATGATTAACAAAAGGCAAGAACTAAAACAGATAAAAGAGTTCTTGGTAGTAAAAAGAGGAATCACAGAATTGGAAAGTATTACAGTCCATGATTTAAAGGCGTATATGCGATTAAAACAGAAAGATAATTTACAACCGCAAAGTATCGTTTCTATGTTTAAAATGATTCGAGCCTTCTTCTCATGGTGCGTAAAAGAAGAGTATCTCAAAGAAAATATTGCGAAAAAGGTAGAATTTCCTAGAGTCCCTAAAAAGGTTTTGAAAGGGTTCACACGTGATGAAGTTCAAGCAATGATAGATGCGTTTTCCTACAAAAGTTACATTGAAGCTAGGAACAAAGCAATGATTGCTATGATGGCTGATTGCGGTCTTCGTGCCATGGAAATTAGAGGACTACAATCTGAAAGTGTTAAAGAAACAACCATACTGGTTTACGGAAAAGGTAATAAAGAACGTATTGTATTTATCAGTCCAGCTTTAAAAAGAATATTAATTAAGTATGAAAGACTAAAAAAGCAGTATTTTTTAGAGAAAGATACAACCAGTCATTATTTCCTCACATATTTGGGGTCTGATCTATCTCATAATGCGTTGGATGACGTGATTAAGTTGGCAGGTAAAAGGACAGGGATATCTGGTAAGAGGGTGTCTCCGCATACTTATAGACACTTCTATGCAGTTCAATGTTTGCTTAGTGGGATTGATGTTTATTCACTATCTCGGCTTCTCGGGCATTCGGACATCAGTACAACGCAGCGATATTTACAATCGCTAAGTGATGAACAATTACTTGATACGGCAATTGCTACAAGCCCATTGATGAATTTAAGGAAGTAATTTAATTGAGAAGTATTGTGCTTGACGGTTTTGAAAATGATGACATCCAAATTGACAAAGAAATAGTTCATCAGATGTCTGTAGAAGAAAAAGATGAAGTTATTAAAAACATCATTACACTACATAATATAATTACTCATCCAGATACAAGATTCGATGATTCACACCATGATGTCGCTAATGACATTTACAAGATAATTATAAAAAGAGAATATCCGTTATTAGACGGTGAAAAGTTTTTATAGACAAAAAAAATAGGAGTAACTGCGGTAACAGTTTACTCCTTGATGTACATCCAATAAGGACGC
>NZ_JBALPC010000330.1:0-3058 GCF_036965225.1 Bacillus sp. JJ1474
ATAAAGAGCTTTCTTTTATAACAACAAGTATGTTCACTGACATTAATGTTGGTACCTAAAAAAACAATAAATATCAAGGATTATTGAGTTCTAGAGTATAAATGAGAAAAAGATTAGTGCTTTGATTAAATATCTAATTAATAGCAGCAAGTTATCATTCCCCATTTTTATTACGAAGGTTGGACTACATTTTAAACCTAAAAAGGAATAGAACAATGTTCCATTCCTTTTTCACATTTAATAAGCCTTTTCGATTTCAATTTTTGTATAAATATCTATTGCCTCTTGTGAACTTATTCCAAACTTTTCACTTGCCATTTTTCCTGCCAACTGATCGTGGACTTCTGGAATATAATTTGCACCATAATTTGTTTCTCTATCAAAAACAGATTTCATGTATTCATAGATTTCCATATCAGATGGTCCACTAGAAGAAGAAACGGTTTCAGTTGGCATCTTTTCTTCCTTTTCAAAATCGTATTCACGCACCAAATGTAAAACGGTTGTTGGTCCATTCTTTATTTCTAAATCAAAGAAGATTTTGAATCCATTTTTATAATAAGCAAGAATGTATCCGTCAGAGTCCAATTCATCTTCAACTGGCTCTACTGATTCAGCAAACACTTTGTTAATTTCTTCTGCTGTCATGCCGACAGTAGCACCGAACACAGAGAGAGTAAGTGTAGCAAAATAGTAGCCCACCACGGTTTCATCCAGTTCATCGATAAAATATCCTTCCTTGTCGAAAACCACCAATCTTGCACCCGAATAGTAATCATCATAGGTAGGTTCGTCATAATGTTCCTTTAGCTCGCTTAATTTTGCACCAAGTGGAAAAGGAGCATTGATTTGGGTTGAAGCGAACACCTCTTCTTCTGGATCTATTTCTAATTCTTTTTCCTCTACATGGATTGAAGGTGATAAATCTATTTCTTCAGAATTACATCCCAACAACATAACGCAAGACAAAAGCAACAGTGCAATGTAATACAAAAGTTTAATAATATCATCTCCTTACACAAAAATAATCCTTATACCACTTAACTATCTATTAGTACAATAGGTTCAATAAAGGTAAGCGTTAATCCTTCTTGGATTAACGCCACCTTTAGTTTAATAAGGATAATGAAATAGAATTCTCAAAACAGCCCATAGAAGTAACCCTGCAATAATAACTAGAACTCGAATTACCCAATTCTTCACTCTATAAATCCTCCTGATAATTGATAAGATATTTTTAATATCCTCCCACCCTTGTAACAATTACTTGTCTACCTGATATTACTCCTTTAAGGGCTTTGGAAAAGACCTTTTTTATATCTTCTCATCGTCAACCAACCTGCCCATTTAGCTAAATAAGAAAAAGGCTGCCTCAGCAACCCGAAACTTCTTGAAGTAATGCACCAGTTAATTTAAGTACATCTCTTCACAATCTACCATTAGTGACTTACTAATCGTTTTAATAATAGTACTTTAGTGACCAACTTTATTAAATAAAAAAACCTTAATTATTATTTCATAATAATTTAATTGCTTCAAAGTGCATAAATGATGGCTCGGGTAATGTATTACCATCCGTGGTAGCTTGGCCAAAAATAAATACTCTGTCACCCTTAGATAAATTAGTGACGGAAGAAACACTCACCAGATTAGTGACTTGCACATCTACTCCAAAAAAGTCGTTATCAGCAGCGGCTGTATCTTCTTCGTTGATAGCGATTAACATCCTGCAACTATAATTTGTAGCATCAGGACCAGGAACAAAACTCATACTTGCTATAATCAAATATATTCCATCTTGTTTTGGAATAAAAGTGTTGGGGAAATTGGGGTCATTATCATACTCTTCGTTTAAATCGTATATTACATTCGGATAAGCAATTAAAGTAAAATCTGCTGGACCCACACTTTGTTCTGTATTAATATTTACAGCTCTAAAAGCTGACGGTTGTTTTCGAACTCCCATTATTTCTTCTCCTTTCGGATAATTATTCTAAACATTACATTCTATTATCCGAATAAGCCTTTTGTATAGACATTTACAGGTGGATTAGAAAAAATCAACTCTTCTGCAACTAACCTGCCAGTTCCTTTAAGTACATTCTTTCACAATATCTTCCTAATTTTAGCATAATACCATAACTGTGTTGTTACACAATCTGGCCCTTTGCATGAAGAAAGACGCTTTCCTTATTTCAGAAAAGCGCCCGATTGTGGAAGATCGTTATTAAAGTAAAGCTACCCTTTAGGTCAACAAGCATTATTTCTTTTTAGAAGATTTATGCCCAATAATAATAACAACAGCAACAATTACTGCGAACCATATATACCAATCCATTTGATTTCCTCCTTAATTGACGAAAATCAATATGATGATTTGTTAAATAGCAGCGACATTTCGGAAAACAGCCATATACTAAGAGTTATGCTCTTTAACCAGAATATTCCTTATCCCATTAACCTGCCAGTTAGTAGAAAAAGTTCAACAAAAACAAAGCGTTAACCCTTCTTGGATAAACGTGACGATGGTCTAAAAAGAATATATGAGAGAAAAATAACAAATATCAAATGTATATTATTTACAATCCGCTTGTTCCATAATCTTCTGTAGGGTTTCCAAATCAATTTTTATGATAGGTCCTTCAGGAGATATGATCACAGCTTCCTTCAAATAGAATCTCCCTGCCATAATAAAGTCCTCTCTTTTCTTGAAATATAACTTCAAGTCAGGTTCGTGACTTGGAAACTCACTTTGCTCAAGGTACTTTGATTTTTGAAACGAGTCAACTATTTCCTTAATCAAATTTTGATTATCAATTTCATAGGAAGATGGATGACATAGCACCGTGATTGAGGTTGTATATTTCAAATCTTTAATAGAATTCCACCTTTCATAAGGGGGTATTTCTTCCGCTTCTGTTTTATCAATTAAACTATGACGACCTACCAAGTACCTTGTCTCATTAATTTCAGTTTGTTTTGAATATGGAGAGGATATTTTATTTTGTTGTGCAGAAGGGTGCAACAAAATCATCCCTGTAGCCGGCAAAAATAGCAC
>NZ_JBALPC010000331.1:0-2979 GCF_036965225.1 Bacillus sp. JJ1474
CTAGTACGTCCTGTACGTTGGGGGTAGGCGCTGGAACTAGACATAAAAGGTGACTCCTAAGAGCCACCTTTTTGTTATGTTATTTCTACTTTTTCCTTTAATCCTTTTTCAAATTCAGTTATGTTTAGCGGTTTATGAATATAGAAGCCTTGAGCATAATGGCAATTTAATTCTTTCAGAAGTTCAATTTGTTCCTTCGTTTCGACTCCTTCAGCCACTACCTTCACTTCTAAGCCATGCCCCATTGTAATAATTGCCTTCACAATAGCAATATCATACGTATCCACGCGCAAATTATTTATGAATGAACGATCAATTTTTAAAGTGTTAATAGGCAAATCCTTTAGGTAGCTTAATGAAGAATAACCTGTTCCAAAGTCATCGATCGACACCTTAACTCCGAGTTTTTGAAGCTCCCTCATGATCGGAATACTATAATCAATATTCGTTAGCATTGTACTCTCTGTCAGCTCAAGTGTTAAATACTGAGGCTCTAGTTTGGATTCGCTTAAAGCTTGTTTTACATCATTCATAAAGCCTGGCTGCTGAAACTGGTATGCTGACACATTCACTGCAACTGATAACTGATTACTTCCAAGTGTTTGCCACTTTTTATTCTGCAAACAGGCTGTCCGTAGCACCCATCTTCCAATCTCTTGAATAATGCCCGTCTCTTCTGCAAGAGGGATAAAATCTGCTGGAGATACGAGACCAAGCTTAGGATGATTCCACCGAATAAGCGCTTCACTGCCAAAGATTTTCCCGGATTCTAAATCGATTAACGGCTGAAACATTAGATAGAATTCATTTTTCTGCAAAGCTTTACGTAAGTAGCTCTCGAGCTCGAGTCTACTCAGCGCCTGCTCATTCATTTCAGTCGAGAAAAAAGTAATTTGATTTCCACCCTTGTCTTTTGAACGATTTGTCGCAATATCGGCATTTTTCAGAAGCTCATGTTCATCTGTACCATCCTCTGGATAAAAACTGACCCCAATACTTGCGGTAACAAAGAATTCTTGATTTTCATGGTGAACTGGTTTTGATATTTCCAATAAAATAGATTTCGCTGCTTTCATTACCTCTTCTACTTGCGCTTCCTTTGTGAGTATGACTGTAAACTTATCTCCGCCAAATCTCCCAATGTATGATCCGCTCGGGAGAACTTTTTCGATTCGAAAAGCTATATCCTTTAAAATCATATCTCCCGCAAAATGTCCAAGGCTATCATTGATTAACTTAAAACGATCAATGTCGATAGAAAGAACGGAAAGCATGCGCTTTTTCCTTTTTGCCCGCTGAAGCATTTGTTCAAGCTGCTCAGTAAATCTCATTCGATTTGGAAGTCCTGTATCATGGTCAAAATTCGCTAGTTCTGTAATCTTTTCTTCGATCTTTTTTTGCTCTGTCATGTTTTTTCCAATAACATATATTCCGACACATTCGCCATTAACTGTAATGGGAATATTTTTAAATTGAAATAAATTCATTTCCCCTGATTTGGATATGAGAGTAGCATTATAGTATTGTTCTTTGCCCTTTATCGCCCTGAAAAAGTGCATTCTTACCTTTGGAATGTCCTCGCTTAATACAATTTTAAAAGATGATGCACCCGTTATCTCATCATGACGATAGCCAAACATGTCGTCAAATGAAGGATTCACATTTGTAAAGTGTCCTTGTAAATCAGTTGAATAAACAATATCTGTATGATTATTAAAAAGAGATTGATGGTATTGCTCAGAAATAGTCAAGCTTTCATGCAATTGCTGAAAATCTTCTTGCGAGGATTCCATCAAACGTGTAAGTGATGCTAAGGTTTTCAACTGTTCAGGCATCGAATATTTAAATGAAAGACCACGATTCTCCCGCTTTTCAAGCGATTGTTCTGACAGGGATAAGTACGTAAGAGATTGGCCTCCAAGCTGGGCCTTTCCTTCGTTTCCCGCTATTACCTCCCCATTTGAGAAGAAACCATTAGCTGGAGCAATACTCTGAAGCATCATTAGTTCTTTTTCTGAAAAATCTCGGGCAAACCGTTTTCTCGACAAGCTATTGTAGACAAAAATAGTTTCTACCGTTTTTTTTGCTAATTGCCTAAACCCCTGTAATGTTTGATCAATAGTTGCTTCTATATTTGGGAAGGAGAAAGTAAGTTTATCTCCTTCGGATACATTCCTGCTGACACGAATGGCCCCATTTTTCAAAATATCCATTATAAATAAAGAGACTTTCCCATCTTTTTGACTAATCATGAAAGGGAATTCAAATCTTGAATTAGAAATATCTTTAATAAAGCCTTCGCCCAAATAATGTTTTAAGATTTGCAAAGGTTTTTTCTTATCTAATGAATAGACAATATCACCATTCGACTTCGTAACGGTAAAAGCCTTTCCAACTTCCTGCCATTCAAAATGGCTTTGAACCTGTGCAAAAAGCTGTTTGCTTCGAAGAGCTACTCCTGCAACTCCCTGGCTCGTCAAATCCTCTCCCGCTATTGAAAAGGAATCTGAATTCGCGCCTGTATTTCCTGCAAGACCGCCTGACACGATAAGCTGCGGATTACCATCAAGGATCCCTTCTAATAGTGATTGAGAATCGATTTTATCTCCAACAGGAAAAATAATCAGTACTTTCGTATCAAAATCGATAATTTGCTCAGCTAACCTTTTTCCCATGTCATAACTGTTTTCAAAAGATTCCTGATGAAGCAAAGTAGACTTTACTTCTGTTTTATCAAATACAGTAAAAGAAAGAATCGTCTTATTTTCTGTGATATTTCCTTCAAAAATCTCACCTGATGCTGAACACCCAATAACTGCAGCAAGAGGCACCATTTTTTTTATGATGCTTTGCAAGTTAAATAGAGAATCCCTGTCATCTATCCCTGAAAAAACTTGAACAAGGAGGCTAGGGTATTCTTTTAGTTCATGCATATCTATAAAGCTATTTAATTGATGTTCATCTTCATAAATACATGTT
>NZ_JBALPC010000332.1:0-2231 GCF_036965225.1 Bacillus sp. JJ1474
GTATGGCGGATAATATGGATATGGATACCAGTAAACATATCTATAAGGACCATATAATGTACTAACCAATAGACCGCCCAATACTCCACCCAGTAATCCTGCTAGAAAGGGGTTTCCAAGATAGGGTCTCCAAAAAAATGGAGGTCTCCAGAAAATAGGAGGTCTCCAAAAAAAAGGTCTTAGAAAAGGCGGTCTAATGAAAATTGGTCTCCTTATAATTCGTTCATCTGTATTTGTTATATCTATTTGTTGTGGCATAACCTGTACTTCTGAATTCATAAAAACAGTCCTCATTTCTTTTTGCTATTAAGAATATGCGTTTACCTATCCCGTTTCTTGTGCTTATATCATTGTTTTAAATAATTCCAACCATTAATGTCAAGCCAAGTTTTCAATAAAACAAAGGACCACACGTTACTTTTATTGAGGTATTTGGAAACCCTTCAATATCAAAAAAGAGAAAAACATGGGTACCAATTGTTTTCGTTAATCCCAGGGTTATATGTTATAAACTTGTTACTATTTGCACATTTTAAAAGGTAAAAGAGGGTGCTTATTTTGGGATGGATTTTTGGACTTTATTTATTAAATACTGTTTTTATGATAATTATGGCGATTCGAGAGGTACGGCGACCAGCAGTGGCTTTAAATTGGATAACCATTAGTTTTATATTCCCTGTAATTGGATTTGGGCTTTATTTAATTTCATCAAATCCCATACGTATGAAGCGCCGTAAAAAGCCGACTTCTACTTCTAACGAATCAGACACGCTGCCTGATTCCCTTGGCGGTTCAGCTCAGGTGATCGCACAAGCATTGAAACATTTGACCGTGGATGGATTGAGGACTGGTCATGTACAGGTGCTCATAAATGGGATTAAAACCTATGATATACTAATGGAATCTATACAGAACGCCAAAAAAACGATTGACCTGGAATATTACATATATAAAGACGACCAAATTGGAAGGCGTATTACGGACTTACTGATTGAACGGTCATTGGACGGTGTGAATATCCGTTTTATAAGAGACGGTTGGGGGAGCAGAAAATTATCTAAAACTCAGATTTTTCGGATGATGGATGCAGGAATAGAATGTCGGAATATTTTTCCTTTACGTCCCCCTTGGATTTTTTCAACTTTGAATAACCGGGATCATTGTAAAATTGTTCTAATCGACGGTAGGGAAGCTTTTACCGGTGGGATTAATATTGGGGATGAATATACCGGATTAAAGCCAAATGTAGGACACTGGCGTGACACTCATGTAAGAGTAGTGGGTGAAGCTTCATCTGATTTGAAAATGATCTTCGAAGACCATTGGAATATTGCTTCACCAGAACAAATAAATACAAAATCTAGAATGAAAACAAAAACTGGAAAAGATGGTTCCCCCACCACTCCTACAACCAGCTTATCAAACCCATTTACCATGTTGACAGAATGGAGCACCGAGTTGGGGACTATTGAAGAAACAAACGCGAATGAAGTTCCGACCAATGGGACGCACCAAGCCTATGTACAGACAGTGGAAGGCAATCCTGGTATTCCTACGCCAGTTATTAGGCAGGCTTACTTTATCGGGATAACACAAGCCACAAAGACTGTTGATATCACCACACCCTACTTTGTACCAGATCAAGATATTATTATGGGACTTAAGACAGCAGTTGAACGTGGAGTACGTGTAAGACTGCTGGTTCCTCGTCGAGGGGATCAAAAAATCGTAGAACATGCAAGTTTTACTTATTACGGAGAGTTGTTGGAAGCAGGGGTTCATATCTACCTATATAACAAAGGCATGCTGCACGCGAAGTCGATGGTTATCGATGGGGAAGTAGCGGAAGTAGGAGCAGCAAACTATGATATGAGAAGTTTTCGCTTAAATTACGAAGTTTGTGAATTTTTTTACAGTAAAGACGTGGCAAAAGACCTTACAGACCAATTTGAGCGGGACCTACATGATTCTGTCTCTTTACAAATGGAGGATATATGTCAGCGCTCTCCTTTACAGAGGTTAATGCAGCAGGGTGCCCGTCTCCTTTTTCCGTTGTTGTAGCCATTAACATAGTATCAAATTTGGGAATACAGAATTGGAAGAGAGATTACTGGTTAATTTTTAAGTTGTTATATAATAATTGTGAAAGGTTTCACTTAAACTAACGGGTGCGTTTCTGTAATAAGCAGGAACGCTTTCTTTTTCACTAAATGGGCAGTTGTGCGGCCGAG
>NZ_JBALPC010000333.1:0-2893 GCF_036965225.1 Bacillus sp. JJ1474
AATGGATATGGGAATAAGTAAAATGCAGTATAAAGAGTTTAATCTCTCAAAATCATTTATTCAGTCCATTGCAGATGAAATACTTGCTGAAACTAGTGAAGAATTGGCCTTACACTTTATCGAGTTTGCCCAGCAGGAATATATTAATGATCTTATGAAGCTCGCAAAAATTCCATTTGATTTAACTAAGCATAAAGAAATATATCAAGACGATCTAGCGAACCTACAGCGAAGATTAGAAGAAGAAAAAGCAGAAATCGAGAGAAAAAAAGAAGAGGAAAAGCGCATCATCAATGAAATATTCGGACAAGAATATCAGCCTTCTATTAGAAGAAATATTCGTTTTGTTCTGCATATCGGGGAAACAAATACCGGAAAAACACACCATGCACTAGAAAAAATGAAAGCAGCTTCAAGTGGACTATATTTGGCCCCGCTGCGCCTTCTTGCTTTAGAAGTATTCGATAAACTGAATGAGGAAGGTACACTTTGCTCTTTAAAAACAGGAGAAGAAGAAAAGATTGTAGCTGGTGCCAGCCATATATCTTGTACAGTCGAAATGTTTCATGAAAAGGATTTTTTCGACTGTATTGTGATTGACGAAGCACAGATGATTACTGATAAGGATCGAGGGTTTTCGTGGTACAAGGCCATAACAAAGGCAAACGCAAATGAAGTGCACATTATCGGCAGCAAAAATGTAAAAGAAATATTACTTGAGCTGCTTGGTGATTCAAGCATTGAAATCTTCGAATACACCCGAGATGTCCCATTAGAAGTAGAAAAGAGGGAGTTTAAATTTAGCCGTGTTGATAAAGGGGATGCTTTAATTTGTTTTTCAAGGAAAAAAGTTCTTGAAACAGCATCAAGACTGGAAAATTCGGGACACTCGGTCAGTATGATTTATGGAAGTATGCCACCTGAAACAAGAAAAAAACAAGTTCAGCGGTTTAATCATGGAAAAGCTTCAATTATTGTTTCAACTGATGCGATTGGAATGGGATTAAACCTCCCAATTAAAAGAGTCGTTTTCTTGGAAAATGAAAAATTTGATGGACAGAAAAGACGGCTCCTTACATCCCAGGAGGTTAAGCAGATTGCCGGGAGAGCTGGAAGAAAAGGCATTTACGATGTAGGTAAAGTAGCTTTTGTCACCAATATTAAGAAGATGTGGGATCTGCTCGTTTGCGAGGATCAGCCCATTCAAACTTTTTCTGTAGCACCAACAAGTACTGTTTTTGAACGGTTTCAAACCTACTATCGCGATCTCGGAACCTTTTTTGAATTATGGGATAAATTTGAAAGTCCAAAGGGGACGAAGAAGGCTTCTTTATCAGAAGAAAGAGAGTTGTATGAAAAGATCCGCGGCTCAGAAATAGAAGCAAAACTGTCCATTATGGATCTATATGGTTTTCTTCATTTGCCTTTTTCCAAAAAGGAGCCTCAATTAATCTGGCAGTGGGAACAAACGATGTTAGCCATTATTGATGGGGCTGAGTTGCCAGAACCGCTTTTAAAGAATCGCAACTTAGAGGAATTAGAGCTTTCATACAAAGCGATTGGTCTCTATTTGTTGTTTTTATATCGGTTAGATCGAAGAACCGAAGCCATTTATTGGGAGCGGATCCGAGAGCAAATTAGTGATAAAGTACATGACAGATTACGAACCGATGTGAAAAATATGGCAAAAAAATGCCGAAGCTGCGGCAGGAAACTAGAATGGGATCATAAGTACCAAATTTGTGATCAATGCCATGAAAGAAAATATCGGCGCCACTCTTTACATTATTAAAATGCTTAGCTTTCGGCAAAAGATATTCCGAGAGCTAAGCATATTTTATCAATTACTGAATGATGACTATCTCTTCAAACAACTCGTATAGGGTTAAGTAGTGAGTAGCTCAAGGCTTAAGGACTACTTTAATACATTCATCCTCATGATTATTAAAAATACTATATCCATGGCTCGCTTCGTCCAATATACGGTACATTCTTTTCCAGCAAAACAAAATTAACTCGTAAAAAAGGAATAAAAATAAATTTCGGTTGCAAAATAATTTTGATTTAATATGAGGGAGGAATTTGAATGCAAATGCAAAACCAAAATCAGCAACAAGGTCAAATGCATCAAAATATGCATACCGGCATGGTTAATCAACAAATGAATCATGGGGGACATGAGGTTTTTGATGTCCATGAGGTATTATCCGGAACTGTTGGTGTTTTAGACCAATACACCCTTTTACGTCCCCATGTAAAAGATCAAGAACTAGGAAGCATACTTGATAGACAACATCAGTTTATTACTCAGGAATATAATACAACCGTTGACTGCTTTAAATCTGGTCAAGATCCAGCAGTGCCAACACAGAGCTATAAAATGACACAAGAGAACGATTTTGTTTATGGGCTGAAGCCTTCTCAGCCAAAAAAACCGTTAAATTCGGCATCAGAAGTTACAGACGCATGTATTTCTGGGCTAATGCTTGGTGCTCATAAGGCGATGGCTGGATCAAAAGCAATGGCAGCATGTGAAGTGACAAATCCAGTTGTCCGCCGCGTCATAGCTGACTCTGTGCCTAATTGCATTGAAATGGCTTATGAGCTTTCGATTTATCAAAATAAAAATCATTACTATCAAGTTCCACAGCTTGCTTCACAAGATATGCAGCAGCTGTTAAATGCTTATGCTCCCGCCCAAATGAATGGGATGCCGAACAATAATACTACACACTAATAATAAATATTTTTTAAAAAGGTGATTCTTACAGATAGAATCACCTTTTTTGCTGTGAAAATGTTATTCCAAAATAAAAACGCTTTCATTTTCAAACAATTCCAATAAATCTATTTACAATGGCTATTAAGTAGTATTTAATAGAGATATGTTTTT
>NZ_JBALPC010000334.1:0-2920 GCF_036965225.1 Bacillus sp. JJ1474
CCGCCGCCCAGACTCATTTGCGGTGGTCCACCCGGTCCCCTAAACCCTCCTCCAGCCATGGGGGGGAAGGGTCCCATTGGCGGGCGGGAAGGCATTTGATTCCTGTAAGGCTGCGGAGAAAATCCCCCGCGAAAAGGCGCCCCTGGTCCTTGAATCATAACATGACCTCCTAACTAATCTCTTTTAGTATTAAACTATGCGTAATTTACAAAATGGTTTTTGGACTTTTTTTCATAAATAGGTAAATATAAAGTTAAAATGATGTTTGAAGAAGGTATATGTGGTTATTTCATGCAAATTTTATTATAATAACAGGATGATTACATGAATCGACAAATGAGGAGCTATATAAATGATGGATAATAAGTTTGAACGATATGATTTTAAGACATTTATTTTGGAAGCGGTGAAGGATTTAGGCTTTTATGAGCCAACTGAAATCCAAGAAAGATTATTTCCGACTGTGTTAAAAGGTGAAAGTGCAATCGGCCAATCACAAACTGGGACCGGAAAAACGCATGCCTATATTTTACCAATATTACAAAAGGTAAAGTCTGAAAATCAGGAGGTACAAGCAGTCATAACTGCACCTACAAGAGAGCTGGCTACCCAAATCTATCATGAAATTCTAAAGGTAACAAAGCATTGCCAAGAGGGACAAGACATATCAGCCCGCTGTTATGTCGGTGGAACTGATAAGCAGAGATCGATTGAAAAATTACGAACTCAGCCACATATTGTTGTCGGAACTCCTGGAAGAATTAACGATTTGATTAAGGAACAAGCCTTATTTGTCCATACAGCCAATATGCTTGTAGTAGACGAAGCGGATCTTATGCTTGATATGGGTTTTATCGAGGATGTGGATCAAATCGCAGCAAGAATGCCTGAAAAGCTGCAGATGTTGATTTTTTCCGCGACCATTCCAGAAAAATTAAAGCCATTTTTAAAAAAGTATATGGAAAATCCAAAATACATTCAAATCGAACCTGAACAAGTAACAGCAGCCAAAATAGAGCATTGGATTATGCCATCCCGCCATCGCAATAAAGATAAGCTTGTTCATGATGCATTAATGGTATTCAACCCCTATTTAGCTATCGTTTTTACAAATACGAAGAAAATGGCAGATGAAGTGGCTGATTCCTTAATTAAAAAAGGATTAAAAGTGGGACGTATTCACGGGGATCTTAATCCTCGTGAGCGTAAAAAAATGATGAAACAAATTAAAGATTTGGAATTCCGATATATTGTTGCCACTGATTTAGCCGCTAGAGGGATCGATATTCAAGGCATCAGTCATGTTATTAACTATGAATTGCCTTCTGATTTAGATTTTTATATTCACCGTGTTGGGAGAACAGCCCGTGCAGGCAATTCTGGTATTGCACTTACCATTTATGATACATCCGATGAGGATGCACTAAATCGTCTTGATAAAATGGGGATCGATTTCCGACACGTTGATCTTCAAAAAGGGGAATGGGCAGATTTAGGCAAGAGAAATAAGCGCAAAAGCCGCAAGAAGCAGGCAGACGAAATCGATAAACAAGCACAGTCTATTGTTCAAAAGCCTAAAAAGGTAAAGCCAGGATATAAAAAGAAAATGCAATCTGAAATAGAAAGCTTCAAAAAACGCCAAAAAAGATTACAGCGTAAAAAATAGATAACAAAGGGAGAGAGGAAGCCATTATGTTGAAAATAGGTTCACACGTATCGATGAGTGGAAAGGACATGCTCCTAGCTGCCAGCAAGGAAGCGGTATCCTATGGATCAAATACGTTTATGATTTATACAGGAGCACCTCAAAATACGAGAAGAAAAAAAATCGAGGATTTGAATATTGAAGCAGGCCTTAAGCATATGGAGGCAAATGGTATATCTGATATTATTGTCCATGCACCTTATATTATTAATATTGGAAATACCGAAAATCCGAATACTTTTGAGTTAGGAGTTAATTTTTTAAGAACAGAAATTGATCGTACAGAGGCAATCGGGGCAAAACAAATTGTATTGCACCCAGGCGCTCACGTTGGTGCGGGGACAGAGGCTGGAATTAAAAAAATTGTTGAAGGGCTAAACGAAGTATTAAATGGAGACGAAAAGGTTCAAATCGCTCTTGAAACGATGGCAGGCAAAGGTTCCGAATGTGGAAAATCATTTGAAGAATTAGCAATGATTATAGACGGGGTTCATTACAATGATCATCTTTCAGTCTGTTTTGATACTTGTCATATACATGATGCCGGCTATAATATTGTTGAAGACTTTGATGGGGTTTTAGAACAATTTGATCGTATTATTGGGCTGGACCGTTTAAAGGTATTGCATATTAACGATAGTAAAAATGAGCGCGGAATGCGTAAGGACCGTCATGAGAATATAGGCTTTGGCCATATCGGCTTCAAAGCGTTAAATTATATCGTCCATCATCCACAGTTGAAAGACATTCCAAAAATTCTTGAGACGCCTTTCGTGGGAGAGGACAAAAATAATAAAAAAGCCCCTTATAAATATGAAATTGCTATGCTGAAAGCCCAAGAATTTAACGATAATCTTCAGGACATCATTATGCAGGGATAACTGATTAATAAATTAAAAAAAGCTGTGAAATCATTCGCAGCTTTTTTTAATGGAAAAATAAATCTTAGGTTATTTTGTAAGCTGAATAAACAATTGGTTAACTTGTCTAGCCGTTTCTGGACCAGCAAGTCTTGCGATATCCTTAATTAATTTAGAACGCTCGGCATCATTAAAAATATTAATGCTTTTTCCACGCAGATAAGCTGCGATTTTACTCGCTTGCTGCTTTGTAATTGAGATTTGGAATTGGTCTCCATATTTTAATAATTCATCGGCAGTAATATTGCTTATTTTATGATTGATGATATTTTCAAAGATCTTCATCTCTCATCAC
>NZ_JBALPC010000335.1:0-817 GCF_036965225.1 Bacillus sp. JJ1474
AAGGAGAGTTACTCTATGTACAAATGGAAATATATTATAGTTGCTTTTTTAGTTGTTGTTTTGCTCTATAATTTTACATCGAATCCCTTGATTCATGCGATGAAAAACTCTTCTTCTCCTAATCACATCGATTCAACAGATCATTTACCACAGCAAGTAAACTGGAAACTAGTTGAGAAAGCGATGGGAAAATCAGGTGTGATGAAGCTAGGTGAAGTTTTTTATATCAGCCTCCCACGTAGTGATTTGAAAGTAACTGTCAAAGGAATGCCTATCCAGACTGGTTTAGCTTTAGGGGGCTGGACAGCTTTTAAACAAATGGATAATCAAACAATGGTTATGGGTGATTTAGTTCTTACAGAAAATGAAATTCAGCCTGTCATGAATCAACTTTTCCATCAAGGAATTCAGGCTTCTGCATTACACAATCATTTACTAGGCGAGTCACCCCGGATTATGTATTTGCATATTGAGGGGCATGGTAATCCAGTTCAATTAGCTAAAGCGATTAGATCCGCCTTGAAACTAACAAAAATACCATGGAACGACAAACTACCAGATGATTCGCATATCTTTTCCATTGATAAACAAAAGCTTGATAAAATATTTAGACATAAAGGTACAGTTAGTGGTGGCGTTTATCATATGGCTATTCCTCGGTTAGAAAAAATCATGGAAAATGGCATGGAAATACCTCCTGCTATGGGGGTATCAACATTGATCAATTTTCAGCCGACAAAAAATGGGACAGCAGCAATAACTGGTGATTTTGTACTTACTGCAGAAGAGGTAAATCCTGTTGCTAGAACGTTACGTA
>NZ_JBALPC010000335.1:844-1129 GCF_036965225.1 Bacillus sp. JJ1474
ACATGGTATAGAAGTAACTGCTTTACATAATCACATGTTAACCGAGAATCCTCGATTGTTTTTTATGCATTTTTGGGCAAATGACGATCCAATCAAATTAGCTAAAGCACTACGTGAAGCTATAGATAAAACTCATAGTATGTAGACTGTTTAGTTCGAATGCTAAATAGAATAAAAAATCAGTGTATTTTCCAATTAACGAGTGACGTTCAATAAAGTAATTTGAGAAGTGGGTTGCACTAAATGACTTTATGATCTTCCAGAATAGGGCGCAATTCTGCAGCA
>NZ_JBALPC010000335.1:1197-1620 GCF_036965225.1 Bacillus sp. JJ1474
CAATTCTGCAGCAAGAATTGTGCTTTTTCCTTATGTTTAGGGCCATTTTGTTTAATAACCTCTTAAAGAAATCTGGATACTTATGTTAAAATTTTAGGTGAGATTGTGAAGTGATCTACTTAAACTATCGTGGCAGAATAGTTCAACAAGGTTTTTAGTTTTAATGGTAAAATATGTTTATAAAAGGGGAGTTAAATGAGCAATTTTTTCTTAATCCTTATAGGCTTTTTTATTGTTGTTGCAAATGTTATTGGATTTATATCCTACAAGAATAAGAAAAATCTATACTTTTCGGCTTTTACAATATTATTATCAGCAGTTTTATTTGGGGCAATCGGTGGTGTATTAGCACTTTTGGTTATTCGTGATGCTTTTGCAATATTTTACGGCTTGCAAGTAGGATACTATTTATTAATAAATAGC
>NZ_JBALPC010000336.1:0-533 GCF_036965225.1 Bacillus sp. JJ1474
CGTTTGATTGGAAGGGTTTGAAGAGGTGACAGGGAGGGATGTTTGGAGAAAGCTCATTGGAAAGCGAGACCCATGACGACGTCTTGGTTGCTTCTAAGGGTAGATAGAAAACTTATAAATGATCGGTTGGTTAGGTGTTTAATATTGGGGCGAACAATGTCATAAATGGAAAAAGCCCTGTGACTTTTGATGTTCGTCACAGGACTTGTTTTTTATCATCACTAAATACCGCTTTAAATTGTCCGTTTTCTGCACCTTGGACGATGGTCACTTCTGGTTTAACCACATCTCCTTTCTTAGTCGTAGCTACCCTAAATTGCAGACTGTCATTTTGAGCAGTTGACGTATCCTTTACCAATCCTGCATCAGTATTAATGACATAATCTACATCTTTTTGAAAAAACACTCAAGAATAAATCAATTAAACATTTGTCGAATCATGTAACATTTGTGTAAAATTTAGCTAAGTTTTGTTGACTATTCATTTTATGTTAATTACTATATAAATTATAAGAAAGTAATGGTAATTTTGT
>NZ_JBALPC010000336.1:733-1139 GCF_036965225.1 Bacillus sp. JJ1474
TGCTCGCAAAATATGGTGGAAATGGTGGAAGAGGTAGCTAATATGGCTGAACAAGCCACAGGAAATACAAAAAATGTGGCTGCTTCAGCAAAGGAACAAAATGCCTTAATGGAAGAAACATCGTCCTCAGCGGAAGCTTTAATTACAATGGCTCAAAATCTACAAAAAGTAATAATAGATTTAAAATTTAGTATCAATTTTTCATGTGTCATTGTTTTATAAGGCATTTACTATATTTAGAAAAGGATGTAATGTTTAATGCTAGATTCCATAGGTGGAGTATCACGCTACGATTTTCTGTTACGCCAATTTCAATATGAGAATAAATGGATCACGGAAGAAATTCAACAATCGCTAGATAGATTCTGTATGTTTCTATACAAACACACTAATGTTCACTATTTTT
>NZ_JBALPC010000337.1:0-872 GCF_036965225.1 Bacillus sp. JJ1474
TTATTACAGAAAAGCGCCCTTTTCATGAATACTTGAGTTCAAGATAATATTAATAACGTTCTTAGAATTGCCCACGTTTATTGAGTAGTTAATTGGGGGGAGTAACAAAGTTTTATGAATGACCTTGGATAAAAAGGCTAACTCACAAGAGATATTCTCAAATCTTTGAAAATAGACACTTTGAATTAGCCTCAAGTCATTAGATTTACTCGCAATTAATTAAAAAGTATGAGCTAAGTCCTTTGCACGAGCAATTCCATTTTCTTTGATTTCTTGTGCTTTATCCGGCATAGCATTATGTCCTTCTATAAATAAACCATCAAAAGAAGGGACACCAAAGAAATTCATGATTACACTTAAGAAGCGATGACCCATTTCTACACCAGCAGCTGGACCTTCTGAATAAACACCTCCACGGGCTTGAATATGAAGTGCTTTTTTATCTGTTAATAGACCAACTGGACCTTGTTCGGTATATTTAAAAGTTTTCCCTGCAACTGCAATAGAGTCAATATACGCTTTCATTACTGGTGGGAATGAAAAATTCCATAAAGGCGTCACAAATACATATTTATCTCCTGACATAAACTGTTCACTCAGTTCATTAAGACGCCCCACTTTTTCTTTTTCTTCTGCTGAAAGCTCTTCGAATCCTTTACCAGATTGAAGTTTTCCCCATCCACTGAAAACATCCGTATCAATATGAGGGATATTCTCTTTATATAAATCAATGTGAATGACTTCATCATTCGGATTTACTTCTTTGTATGTATCAATAAATGCTTTTCCTGCAGCCATACTGAAAGATTGTGTTTCATCATTTGGATGAGCTGTAATGTATAATACTTTGGCCATCTTATTCACCTTCTGTT
>NZ_JBALPC010000337.1:938-1184 GCF_036965225.1 Bacillus sp. JJ1474
ATAAAATCTAAGAATTTGTCAGTTATACAAATCCCTATAAAAAATTATTCGTTATTTATTCACATCAAAAAAATAAGGGTTACCACCCATGTTCAGTCGCATTTCATCTGTAATTTGAAACGATTCATTTGAATTAAGCTCATTATTTGCGCCATAGTCAAGCTGAAAACTTCCGTCATAATGATTAGGTTTTTGTTCCATCTTTTTCACCTCCAATCATTTTATTATCTTCTCTCTCCATATAAT
>NZ_JBALPC010000338.1:0-991 GCF_036965225.1 Bacillus sp. JJ1474
CTCAGTTTAAGATTAAATCAGCAAGGACAGCTATCAAGTAATATAGGGATATTGAACATCGTTAGTTTACATAATAATATTATGAGATAGAAAACACAGTTAATAATAATAGCCTGACCCCTGCCACGTTATTTCATTAACGTGCCATGAGTCAGGCGCTATATATTATAGAACTTTTTTTGGTTCTGGATAGTCAAAGCCTTTCGTATCCACTTTCACCGTTTTCATTTTCTGATCTTTTAATGGCTTGTCCATTTCATCTCGTTCAGCAGCCACGATTGAATCAACTGTTTCCAATCCTTTAATTACTTTGCCGAAAGCTGCATATTCACCATCGAGATGTGGAGCTTCTTCGTCCATGATAAAAAATTGCGATCCAGCTGAATTCGGATCGGGAGTCCGTGCCATTGAAATGACGCCACGTTCATGTGTGATGTTATTTTCAAATCCGTTTGAAGAAAATTCACCTTCAATGGAGTATCCGGGGCCACCAGAGCCATTCCCCTCAGGATCTCCCCCTTGAACCATAAAATCAGGGATAACCCGGTGGAAAATAAGTCCATCATAAAAACCATCTTCAATTAAAGAAATAAAATTTGCAACCGTATTTGGTGCTGCAGCCGGATCCAATTCAATCTCGATCTCTTTTCCATCTTCCATTGTTATTGTTACAATCGGTTTTTCTTTAACAGATGAAGGGTAATCTGTTTTTTCAGCAGATTCCTTCGCTGAATTTTCCTTCGTCTTCCCATTTTCCGCTTGCGTTCCACAGCCAGTCAAAACGAAAGCTGAAACCACTATAGCGAAAATAAAATAAAATGCTTTATTACGTGAAAACATATCCTTTATATACCTCCTGCTGAAGAAATTGGCAAAACCATCACTGATTATTATAGCACTAAATGAAATTCTAAAAAGACCAATCTTGCAAAAACAAAGATTCTCCATACTAAGATAATTGTATCTTCTTAGTAACCTTAATTAATCTTTC
>NZ_JBALPC010000339.1:0-1008 GCF_036965225.1 Bacillus sp. JJ1474
AATGGAATATACGTACGGAGCAACGATTGCTTTTGGTTTATTACTTGGTATATCTGCGATGTTGAATGCGGTGCTGATAACTGTTATTCCAAAAATTTTAATAGGTATGCAGATTATCGGAACGATATATATGCTATATCTCTCTTATCAAATCTATAAAATGGATACATCAGAATCAACGGAAAACAACACTGGAACTTTTACTACCGGCTTTCTTATGCAGTTTTTAAATCCAAAGGTAGTCATATTTACATTGACAGTTATACCTAGCTTTGTTTTGCCCTACTATACCGATATGCCTGCCGTTACAATAAGTGTTATCGTCATAACGATCATTGGCTTTTTAGCATTTATTTCTTGGGTTCTTTTCGGTGCTATCCTCAAGAAGTTTTTACAAAAGCATACAAGGATGGTTAATGTAATCATGGCTCTAGGTTTAGTTTATGCTACAATCATGATATGGGTAGGGTAGTGTTTAAAGAGGTGAATAAAGTGGATAAATTTATCTATAAAAAAGCAGCAGGTATTACAGCTTTGTCGGCTAGTTTCACTGATTTTAAGTATAAAAAGCACTACCATAAGGAGTATGCAATTGGTGTAACATTGCGTGGTATTCAACATTATAATTTGGAAGGTAGTTTACAATTATCGTATCCGAATGGTGTGATGATTTTTAATCCAGAGCAGGCACATGACGGAATGGCACACGATGAGACAGGCCTTGATTATGTGATGCTATATATTGATCCACAATTGCTTTTAGAGGCTTCAGGAAAAAAGGATATTGTAGGTTTCGAGGCCCCGGTTGTGTATGATTATTCACTTGAGCAAAGAGTGTTAAGTCTAACTAATGCAATATTAAATGAAAAAGATAATGCGTTATGTAGTGAACTATTCATATCCCTCACAGATAGTCTTATTCAAACAAATCTTTCAACTAATTTGAAGAAAGATAATACGTTTATTAGATTAGCAAAAGATATGCTTCGTTCTGATTTAGGGAATGTT
>NZ_JBALPC010000340.1:0-1813 GCF_036965225.1 Bacillus sp. JJ1474
CCCTTAAAGAATTGATTACAAATTTAGAAAGTCTATGACAGGTAATAAAATGTTCATTAATACTAATTAAATCATCAACATTACTAATAGGAAACTGAACAATAAATTGTTTTATATCTTTTTTTATTTGAGAGACTTTTTCACCATTATATACAAAAAGGTTAAAATGTTTCTTAAAGATATATTCACATAAAGAGTCAACATCTAAATCAATACTTCTAATTCCATTTTCATCTATTAAATAAGTCCCACCTAATACATCACCGCAAAATCCGGGAACTATTACTGAATTTTCAGGGATTAATTTATTATTAGAAAGATACTGTACTGCGTAATATTCTTGTATATGAGGCAAAGATGACAGATTATTTGAATCAATAAAATATTTATATGCATCATCTCCAAAAAGGCAGTCCCAAGTATCTATGCTGTATTCAATAAAAATCCAATCATATGATAGTTGTTTTGCAACTCTTATAGATATCACTACCTCATGACTATCAGGGCGACCATATGTGTAACAAATAACATTTTCGTATCCAAGTTTTTTTAACATAGCAACAATATATCTTGAATCATATCCGCCACTTAGTGGTACAACAATAGGATTATTATTTACCGATTTTATTAACCTAGTAAATGTTCTTTTAGATATCTCTTCAAGTTGATCAAAACATTCATTTTTTGTAAGACCAAAATAATTATTGTGTAGATGCACATAATAGAATTCATTAAAAATTTTTGTGGTATTCTCTAATTTTATAGTTACTAATTCTCCAGCTTGAATTTGATTTATTTTTCTAATGAGAGTAGTACTCCCCATTGTATATCCAGTTAATTTAAATTCAAGCAAACTCATTTGATCAATATCATGAAGATTTGATTCTTTTTTTATCCAAAAAGCATTATCTGAAATCAATATTTGGTCTTCTAATATTGAATAAAATAAAGGAATTGATCTCAATCTATCTGCTGCAATATAAACATTTTTACCATTATTGAAAACTAAACAAAAACTTCCGTTAGCATACCTAAGCTTTTCATCTAAGTATTTACCATCAGTAATTTCGTGAAAATATTCAACTAAGTTTTCATCTTTGTATAAATTACCATTTTTATCAAATAAAAAACCTTTAACATACAACCCATTCCTTTGAAACCATCTAAATCCTTCGTTATGGCTTAAATTTACTTTTACCTTCATTTCATTCTCCCTTAAATAATAATTTGAACCTTCTTTAATAAGTAAATATTTCCCATTAATCACCTAAAAGGTAAATAACAACAATCTTAGACTCTAAATTAGTTGTATACATCTTGAAAATTTCTCTAAAAAAATAACTTCACCACTTGTTAGGAACTGATGAAGAATTAGGAATAAAAGACCAACATGGTTTTCAATTTCTTTTCTCAAGTTTAAACTCATTGCAAATAAGTTAGCTTCTAAAACGTCAAAAGTTTATTATGGAAAATAGCTACAAATTGGTTTAGGCTTTTTTTTCCTCAATTAATTTTACAAAGATTATAATGAGTATTAGTAAGGGAAGAGTATTAATTGTTTGTGCAATAAAAGATTGGCTTCCTCCACGCATCATTCTAAAAAGATCTAATGCATAATAAAAAAACCAATATTTTGTAAAAATATTACTTTTAAAGACCCTAATCATACAAGCCAATATAAATGCATATATGATTGCATAAATCCAACTTCCTTGAATTCCGAAAAGCATAAAGCTCTCTCCCAAAACTGATGGAAGCACTATATAATAATTCGAATCGTTAATTGTATAACCAGTTACTTGTTCAGTGAAAA
>NZ_JBALPC010000340.1:1889-2234 GCF_036965225.1 Bacillus sp. JJ1474
ATACCTGTTGGGATAGGAAGAAACAAAACCCACAAAAAGAATAATGCTGCGGATACTTTTGATTGACTATCTAATGCATGCTGATACATTATTGGATAAAAGGTTTCTTCAACAATAATATCTTTTAGCAACGTAGCATAATTCATAACTGACAAATCTATTTCTTCTCCCACTCGTAAATAAGAAAGTATATTCAAAAAGGGGATTCCAGCTAATAAGAAAAATATACTTACTGTAATTAAAGTTTTCTTTTTTATATGTTTTTCAGAGTATAAGAAAGAAAGTAAAAAAATAACCCATAATACTAAAACATTTCTAGGTAAGTACTGGCTAAAAATAAATTGT
>NZ_JBALPC010000341.1:0-1092 GCF_036965225.1 Bacillus sp. JJ1474
TCCAGCAAATTCTCTTTCTTGGACAGCTTCTATCAAAATACCGAAAACCTGTCCAGCAAATTCACTTTCTTGGACAGCCTTCATCAAATTTCTATTAAAAACCAGGGATGATGGATCCGCGGAATTCTTCTTCGATGAATTTTTTAACTTTTTCACTCTGATAAGCGTTCACCAATTTTTTAACGACAGGATCGTTTTCGTTTTCCGCTCTGACAACAATATAATTCACATATGGAGAGTTAGTTGATTCTAAAATAAATGCATCTTCTTTCGGATAAAGACCCGCAGCGATTGCAAAGTTTGTATTAATGGCTGCAGCATCGACTTCGCCTAATTGTTTTGGAATTTGTGCTGCGTCAAGTTCAATGAACTCAAGATTCTTTGGATTTTCCACCACATCATGAATAGAGGCTGTTTCTTCTTTGCCTTCTTCAAGCTTAATGTGGCCATTTTCTTGTAAGATGAAAAGTGCACGTGCTCCATTTGTCGGATCGTTTGGCAGACCAAATTTCGCTCCGTCTGGAAGATCTTCAAAGCTTTTATATTTTTCTGAGTAAATCCCCATTGGATTAAGAATCGTTTTCCCAACTGGTACTAATGTAGTTCCATGATCATCATTAAATTTTTCAAGAAAAGGCTTATGCTGATAGCTGTTAACATCTAAGTCGCCTTCATCTAAAGCTGTATTTGGAAGGACGTAGTCAGTAAAAGATTTAATTTCCAACTCAAGTCCGTCTTCTGCAGCCACTTCTTTAACCACTTCCAATATTTGAGCATGCGGACCGTCCGTTGCTCCAATGACTAGCTTCTTCTCGTTCAGTGCCCCGCTGCTTTCTTTACTGCAAGCAGCAATAAACAATGTCATACCAAGTAATGCTAAAACCATTCCAAACTTCTTCACTTTATTGTTCCTCCTGTGTAGTTGTATTGGAAGAAGAAAAAATAAAAAGCCTCTCCATCAAAAAAGAGAGGCTTTATGTATACATAAAAATCCTCTCTTATCTTTCAAAACAATGAATGTTTTGCAGGATTTAGCACCAATCTATTAAACATAGACGGTTGCCGAGCTTCATCGGGCCAGTCCCTCAGCTA
>NZ_JBALPC010000342.1:0-180 GCF_036965225.1 Bacillus sp. JJ1474
CAATTTTAAAAAGAGAAGGCATTAAATATACCTATAAGTTATTGACCCTTCTGAAGGAAAGAGTCGTAGAGTGCTAGTTAAAAAAATTCAATAAAAAGCTCCATTTTCAGGCAGCCGTCAAAGGTTGTCTATTTTATTCTATAATTCCCATTGCTAATGGACATTTTAATAATTGGAGGT
>NZ_JBALPC010000342.1:316-1642 GCF_036965225.1 Bacillus sp. JJ1474
AAAATTTAATACTAATCCTAAAGTTGATTTAAAGTAATGATTACGAACCAGTTGACAATGTGTTAGCTGGTTTTTCTTTGTTTACAAATCCATTATAGGCTTCCCATGATTAATCTTATAATTCACTGCAAAACCTCCAAATGCTTAAAAAGGACGTTTACGGACTTATAATTCACGTTAAAATTATTATTTATGCCACCAATAATGGTGGTTTAAATATATCCGGGAATCATATCTTTAATTTCTTCTTCGGCATTTTCTAAACCAGCTAATAGAAGCATGAAATAACAATAAAATGATCAGTTTCACATAAATAGCAAAAATGACCGTAATTCAATTATAGGGCGCGATTATGGGACACCCCCTTGTGATAATTTGGAAAGGATTTTTTCATCTAAATTAATCGTATAAATTTTAGATCTTTCAGTAGAGGATCAAATGAACACTCATCCATTTTTTTACTTAACTATATTTGGTAGCTTGAGGGAAATATCAACGAATTCAACATTGTTAAGGGATGTTAAAAGGGGGTTGGAAAAATTTACAGACGCTACACATTAATACCTTCTCGTAAAATTGTCCCTATTGGACAAAATATTTACAGGACAGTGCTGCTAATACAATAGTACTTCCCTATAAAAAATGAGGGAGTGAAATAGATGGCTGATATTAACGGACTGAAACGCAATGATAACGATATTGGCGAGGCAGGAAGAACTGATGTAGGTGTTGTTCCCGGGGATACTATAACTTCTGCTCTTGATCCATTTGGTACTGTAGCAGGTGAAGCGCAGGACAACAAAGCGGGAGAAGGTACCGTTGATGACGACTTTCATGGCTCAAAAACAAGAGATTAGAATTAAGTAAACTCATCTTTTAAACGAAGTGTTATTGCATGTAATGGACTTCCTAAATGGGAGTCCTTTTGTTTATTTTCGCACTTTCTTTTTCAACATCGGGCGCTTTTCTGTAACAAGGAACAGCGCTTATTTTCATTATAGGGCCATTTAATGGAGGAAGAATATCAAGAAAAATTGAATACTTATAGTAATGAATAGTAGATATATGTGTTTGTCATAGATTGTACTTAAACGAAAGGACAGGATATTTGAAGGACAGATAAGAAAGATAAAACAATAACAAAAGGAGAAAATATGAGGAAAGTATACGGTTTTTTTCTATTATTGATAGGTAGTTTACTTATGGCTATTACAATTGATAACAATTACATAGGTAATTTCCTTTTAAGATTCATTGCAGCTATGTGTTTCTTTATTGCAGTTAGGAATCTAAGTAAGAGGGTTAATCCTCTTTCAGAATTAATAC
>NZ_JBALPC010000343.1:0-1210 GCF_036965225.1 Bacillus sp. JJ1474
CAATATTCCTGTCCTTACAATTATCTAGATGGTAATTGGGATGAGTTTTTGAAACGTCAAATACCAAAAAAAAAGAAAAGAAACGAATTAAAAGCTTTTAGTAAAAAATTATACAATTTAGGTGAAGTTAGCTTAATACGGATAAATGATAGTGAATCTTGGGGAAATTATAAATATTTGATTGATCAAACATTTTATATCCATAAGATAAGATTTCAAGAAGTATTAAATACTAGCAGATATAGTGAACCTGATTATAAAGAATTTTATAATAATTTAATTGAAAGGTTAGCCAAAAAAAGTAAAATTGATCTATCTATTCTTTGTTTAGATAATAAGGTAATCTCTTTTCTATTTGCATTTAAAGATGATAATAGACTAATTGATTATATTCCTGGTTTTCATCCATCTTTTTCAAAAATTTCACTTGGACACGTTCATTTAATGGAATTATTCCAAAACTTAATAGAAGAACAAGAAATTAAAATCTTTGACTTTTCAAAAGGAATGGGAATATATAAACAAAAATGGACAGATTCTACTTACAATAACTTTCTCTTTAATTTTAAACTTAATAATAACTTACCATCTAACATAAATTGGTTTGTTAATAACCAAATAATAAATTTAAAACTTTTAGGTAGAAAAAAAGGTTGGAATAACCGTATCAAACACATTCTTGGTAGTATAAAAAATATGATAGACAATGAAAGCAATATTGAAGAAATTCAAATAGTTGAGGTTGTAGAGGATTTAAAGTTAGATAAAAATAGTTTTATTATTTCAAAATTTCGATATGAAGGTATTGCAAACTTAAACATGTATACTCAAAAATTTATAATTGACGAAGTATTAATGAAAAAAGAAATTTTAATTTGGAAAAAGAAAAATAATTTAGAGTTTATTGAAATTGTAGATGATATTAGTAGAAAACTTTATCAATGTAAGGACGGAAATTTATTAAATGAGTAAAGAAATAATATATGAAAACAAAGGATTATTTATATTAAGCTTCGATACTGATGAAGCTTGGGCGGATTTGGTTTAGGTTTGACAAAAAATACCAGAAAGAGAGGGTGGAAATGATGCCAAAAGTATCAGTAATAATGGGAGTACTTAATAGTCAAGAAACTATTTCAAAAGCAATTGAGTCAATAGTAAGTCAAACTTTTAAAGATTGGGAATTCATTATTTGTGATGATGGTTCTAC
>NZ_JBALPC010000344.1:0-658 GCF_036965225.1 Bacillus sp. JJ1474
GATCATAACTACAGCTGCTGGAGCTATTACAGCTATTATCTTATTAAACGGCAAAGCAGAAGCATATAGCTCAACTTATACAGTTAAACCAAAAGATAACTTATATAATCTTTCTAAAAAGTATCAAGTGAGTGTAGAGCAGTTAATGGAAGTAAATGGTCTAGTAACAGAAAAAATTACTGTAGGCCAACACCTTCTTTTACCTAATCAACACACAGAAGAAGCCTTTGTTTCATATAAAGTCCAAAAAGGGGATACGATATACTCTCTTGCTAAACAGTATGAAATATCTATAAATGATTTGAAAAAGAAAAATAATATGAGTTCTGACAAAATAATTGTTGGAGAAAAACTCTTATTGCCACTAGAAGCTAAAAGCGATGTAGAAAGTATCTATACGGCTGTACCTGGAGATACGTTATGGGGAATAGCTAAACGCTTTGGGGTGACAGCTAAAGAACTTGCTGGTGCAAATGGGCTTAGTAAGGAAATGGTTCTAATTGGACAGAAACTGAATATTCCTGGGTCTGTTCAATCTGCTAAAGTGGAAGTGGTTGGAGCTGCTGATAGTTTTACAGTAGAATTTACTGAACAAGGAAAACCTCTTGTTTTACAAGTGCCCTATGGAACAGCTTCAGATTATCAGAAGAAATCTGGT
>NZ_JBALPC010000344.1:689-1069 GCF_036965225.1 Bacillus sp. JJ1474
AGAAAGTGCATGTTATCCATAAAAATGGATCAGTAATATCAATATATTAAAATATTGTGTGAAAAAGTATATGCCGCTCTTTATAAGGAGAGCGGTTTTAAATTATTTACACTTTCTTGGATATAAGATGAAGGAACCGTTAGCTATAAGTCTCGTTTCAAATTCTTATGTAAGATATTGTTTTTTTTCTTTATAAAATAATTTTAATATAATTGTTGACACATAGAAAATATAATAGTAATATAAGGTTCTCGCTACGAAATACAGGCGAGGAGATAAAAAAAGAATTTATATATAACGTTTTAACTGTTGACAAATACAGATGAAATTGTTAATATAAAATTCTGTCGCAAACGCGATGAAAAATTATTTTAAAAAAG
>NZ_JBALPC010000345.1:0-1072 GCF_036965225.1 Bacillus sp. JJ1474
GAGCAGGTTAGCTCAATAGGTATATCGATTATCAAAAAATTCAGTTAATATATAATGGAAGGGGGAATTAAATTGATATTAAATTATAAAAGGGCTTTAGGCTACTTAGCATATTCGGTTGGCTTTATTTTATTATTAGTAATAATAAGCAACATAAATTCACATTTTATTAAAATGATTAATGAGACGTATAGAATGTATCCTTGGCAAATCCTTATTAGTTTGATGTATTTCCCAATTGGCATATATCTTGGAATCCCCAATATCTTAAAGGAATTTAATAAAACGGGTCGATGGAGAATTAATTACTATAAGATTGTACTTGTAGCTTTACCAATGATTTATTTATCGTTTTATTGGTTTTTCCCCTTTTCGTATCCGATTCCCAATATTCTTGCCTACACAAAAACAGCATTTAGTTTTGGTACTATAATAGCTGGATTCTTTATTATTAATAGCTTTACAAAAGAATAGACGTTATTCATATTACGATCTTCAAAAATCGGGCCATTTAACGGAATAAAAATTTTAGTAGCAGATTGATCAGATTAAAAAGCGAAAGGAGGTTCTAACATGGTTGTTATATTGGCAATTGCACCTATTGTAATAGTAGGAGGGATTGTCGTATATGTAATTGAAAGTCTGAAACATAGATATAACCAAGGCAACCTAGGTAAGAAAAAATCAAAAGGGGCTCAAAATTTATTAGATAGCTTAATACCAATCGGAATGCTTTTTGGTTGTGCTATCGGTGTAATTTCGGGCATATTTTTCCAGATTCCAACAGTATTTACAGTTAGTTTAGGAGCTGGAATAGGCTATTTATTTGGATTTTTTGCTTTTGTAATTTATTGCAATAAAGAAAACAATTATTCATAATTGGCTATCTTTCAGAAATGGGGGCATTTCCAAAGTGTGGATCTGCGCTTCTTTTGCATAATGTGGAACATAACAACTAATAAGATGTACTAAATCTTTAAGAATAAATTAGTTCGGGTTAAGTAGTGTATCCCTATAATAAATGTAAAACTAGTGAAATAAAGTACTTAGACTAAAAGGAGCACTCTAGTGC
>NZ_JBALPC010000346.1:0-2412 GCF_036965225.1 Bacillus sp. JJ1474
ATGCTATATATAAATTTAATTTCGATAATACAACTAAGGCACCTGCAATCACTTGTAAAGACACTAGAATAAAGGAAATAATCCAGCCCCAGTAAACCACTTTTTGATCTTTATAATGTTTAACAGCAATATAGGTAATATAGGCAATCCATAAAAATATGATTCCAGCTGCGGCACGATGCCCCATTTGTACCCATTCATACATATTTGTAGGTAAGGAAAAGGAGTTGTTAATGCAGAGCGGCCAATCTCTGCACACTAAACTTGCATTAACGTGTCTGACAAGGGCTCCTGTATAAACGACAATATAGCTGTATATTGTAACGCCAATTATATGCTTCTTCATTCTATTGTCGAGGACAATCTTTTCGGCTTCAAACTTTTTATCAACTTCAAAAATGAGAAGTGTGAGCAGCAGAACCGTTGAAAAGGAAATTAATGAAATACCAAAATGCAAGGCAAGAACAAAATCAGATTGTCCCCATTTAACAGCGGCAGCTCCAATTAATCCTTGAAGGACTAGAAAAAAGAAAGAAGTAATAGATAGAAATTTAGTTTCACGAATATGGCCAATAGCGCGCCATGTCCAAACAGAAAGGATTAGAACCATGATCCCTACACCACCCGAGACTACCCTATGGGCAAGCTCGATAATTAATTCAGGTGTTATATTCTTTGGAAGAATTTCACCATGACAGAGCGGCCAAGAATCTCCGCACCCCATGCCGGAATCTGTTTTTGTAACAAGAGCTCCGCCTAAAAGGACTAACAGCATCCCAATTGTTGTTAAAACGGCGAACCATTTAAGTGATCGTTGCAAAGTGCTACACCCTCTTCTAAATAATTCTTTAATTTGTAATAGGAGGTAATTGACTAATATAATCAGCATAATAAAATTAGAAAGTATTTTTCCACTTCTATCTTATATTTATAAATAGTATAGAAGAGAAATAGAAATGAGTACAACCCTATCGAATACTACAGCATTTATACTTGTTTTACAATTAATTAATTAGTATTCACTGTCTTTATATTAAAAACGTTATGTACATTATTAATTCTTCGTTTATATTTAATGAAAGGTACTATTGTATTTTTACACGCCATTTATATTATGGCAGAAAAGCAACAATTATTTAAGCGAAAAAACACAAAGACACAAATTATTCATAATTTATTCGAAAATTATTCACAAAAAACCATTGAAGTGTGATTTAATATACAGAGGAAGATGTCTTTTTCATGATATTTAATTAACAGTATTATTACAATTACAATAGTAGAAAACTATTGAGGTTGTCATCATATTGGAAATGCTCTTCGTTTTTTATTGCAAATATAGCATTGTCAGCTAGAATGCTTTATAGTAGTTGTAGTATCATTGTCGTATTTGTGATAAGGGATAAAGGAGGAAAAAATATGTCTAACTCGAGGGCCTTTGTTAATGCTCGTTTAGAAAACAGCAGTGGGAGCCTAGAGAATGAAGTGCCAAGGACAACAGTTTGGAAGGATTTTTTATCACTGATTAAGATAGGAATTGTAAACTCGAATCTAATAACAACCTTCACTGGTTTATGGCTTGCACTTCACTTTACAGGAAAAGGCTTTTTGAATAATTTGGATATTGTTCTCTATACTGTAATAGGATCATCACTAATTATAGCTGGCTCCTGTGCCCTAAATAATTATATTGATCGAGATATAGATCCTTATATGGAAAGAACGAAGAATAGGCCAACCGTAACTGGAAGGGTTTCACCAGCCAGAGTGGCGATATTAAGCTTTTTGTTAATCGGAATTGGTACAGGATTGCTTCTGCTCACTACTGTAACTGCCGCTTTGCTCGGTTTAGTAGGAGTATTTAGCTATATTGTTCTATATACAATCTGGTCAAAACGGAGATACGTTTCTAACACTATTATAGGAAGTATTTCTGGTGCAGCACCTCCGCTTATCGGCTGGGCTGCAGTTGATGCTAATCTTGACATTATGGCATGGGGATTATTCTTAATTATGTTTTTTTGGCAGCCTCCTCATTTTTATGCGCTTGCTATGAGAAGGTGTGAAGAATATCGTGCTGCTAATGTACCAATGCTTCCTGTTGTTAAAGGATTTAAAAGAACAAAAACCTCTATTTACTTATGGGTGGCAGGGTTATTGCCTCTTCCGTTTTTGCTTCCAGAATTAGGAATTCCTTTTCTGGTTCTCGCAACAATTTTGAACATAGGCTGGATTGCAACAGGGATTTATGCAAGAAAGTTTAAAGACGATATAAAATGGGCTACTTTAATGTTTGTATATTCACTACAATATCTGACAATTATGTTTGTAGCTATGGTTATTATCACATTAATATAAAATAGTTTTAGGGGGGGACTACATGGCTTTTTTTTATTGCTTGTGCTCCAACCC
>NZ_JBALPC010000347.1:0-1377 GCF_036965225.1 Bacillus sp. JJ1474
GAAGTAATTAATATAGCTGATAAGGGGTGTGAGGTAACTTGTTTTATGATAGTTTTGGTTCAGTTATTTATGCTTTATTAATTTGGTGGGGAGCGTTTCTCTTATTTCAAAGAATAAATAATCGCTACCTAAAAGGTAACACTTGGAAAAAGGACATCATCTTAACATTTATCCAAAGTGTAGTAGTTACCTTAATTTTATCACCTTTATTAGCTATTTTACTTATAAACTAAATTAAATATCAAATAAAGTAATAGGTGTTAGATTTAAAATGGTGAATGTTTTAATGTTCCCTGTTTACTGGAGGGGTTTTATGGGAGAAAATCCATCATTTATTTGTCTAATACTTGTCTTTTTTCATTGGATATTAAGAATAATCATAACTGGAAATATTAAAGTAGAACTTCCAGAGGATGCTAAAGATTTTGACCCATACGGGATTACCTACCTCCTAACTTTACTCTTAATAACGGTATTCTAGAGGAAGGTTCTGGGACTTTGTCTATTCAATTTTAGGCTAGTACTATTAAATAAAAAATACCAAACAAAATAAGCATTTTGTTTACAGGGCAAGGCATGCGTTTTGGTATGATTTGGATTTTTTGGACCCTGCCCTGTAGAGCTCAATATAGGGGTTAAATTTAGCTCATAGTTTAAATTACCCACAATTTGTAAATTGAATACAACTTTTTTTGGATATGTCCTGTTGAAATTAAAAGGACCTTAAATGTTTTAAATCACAATAAGATTTACAATAAAATGCTTAATCTTTTATTTCCTATCGTTTCTTCTTAAGCCCAAAAGACCGGCTAAACCAATTAAGCCAATCCAACCCCAATCCATATCGTCATCGTCATCAGCGTTAATATCATTGTTATTGCCGTTTTGAGCAACATGCATGACTTTGTTACCTTCTTTTTGGTTGTAGAAGTCTGTGGTTAGGTTTTGAGCATTTCCTATTGAAGTCCCAAAAAGAATAGAAGTAAATAATAGGGCAAAAGTTGAACTTAGAATTTTTTTTAACACCAGTTTTTTCCTCCATTCATAGGTATAAATTTAAAGTTTGCATTTTTAACAATAATTATGCAGGAATAAACATTTTTAATGATTCATGTCACTTGTTCCAGGACTATGTTCGTTAGGCATTTCCGGCATTAATGGAACCGGATAACCTTTTGGAGGTTCTGTAACTGAAAGATCTCCTCCATTCCGACTGGGTGTTTGACCTTGAAAAATCTCACTTATTCTTGTCTCATCCAATTTAAAGTTAAACTGAGTATTGTGAAATCCCATTTCAACATATTTTCTACATTCAGGATATTTATTTATATCGTAATTTGGGCAGAATATAATTTCTTCTCCCCTTATACTAAGTAA
>NZ_JBALPC010000348.1:0-997 GCF_036965225.1 Bacillus sp. JJ1474
CCACAATAATATAAATACTTGTAATTTTGATAAAAAAATCCTTATATGGGGTTAAGTGTTTTTCTTAAGCCTCATATAAGGAGAAAATGCCATATAAAAAAATTCACAATAAAAGAAGTAGGATGATTTTCATCTTTTTTTAGATTCGTGCTTATTTATAAAAAACATCTTATTCGTTTTCTAAAATAATCTTCATTTGTGTCTCTATTAAAGGTAATCCATCACTATAGTTAATTTTTTGATATAAATTATACAATCTATTATATGAAGAGTAACTACCCACTTTTTCAATTAATTGGGTATACAAGTCTAGTGCTTCTTTAAATCTATTTTGTCTTGAATACCCATCTGCTAGTAAACCTATAAGTTCATAATTTTTACTGTTTGTATTCAATTCATCAGTTAATAGATCAATGGCTATCTTTAAGTAGCCATTATTTATTAAAGAACTTATTAATTGCTCTTTTTGTTGTACATTTAAGTTTAGCTTTCTATATGTTTCCAAAAATACAGACTCTTCATCTACTCTTAATAAATTTATACATGCGTTTTTTATCATGTCATAAATGGTTTCTGAAAAAGAAATCAGTTTATTATCACTTTTATTTACTATTGAAGTCAATTCTACCTTTTCTTTTTTATTGAGATTCATACTCTGCAATAACTTTCTCAATAACTCTTCATTTTCTTGAACCATTAGTAAAGTAAAAACATCACTAAAAATATTATTATCTAAAATATTCTCTTTTTCCCATATCAAACTAGCTTCTTCGTATTTTTTATTATAAAGAGCGGAAATTGCTAAAACTGAATTATTTACTTCAATATTATACTCATCTATATAATATTGAAGTAGCTTATTTCTATGAGCATAAAGAACACCAACTAGGATTTCCAATCCTTTCACATCAAAGATAGGATATGACTTTTTCAAATTTTCATTTATATCGTTTTCATTTATTCCCGCTGATTTTAATATAAAAAAATACTGAGAGAG
>NZ_JBALPC010000349.1:0-1193 GCF_036965225.1 Bacillus sp. JJ1474
GTCCTAAAATAACTATACAGTTCTATTAACTAAAGAAAACTCGCCGCTTGGCGAGCCTTAAATTGCAAAATAAGAAGTCTAGTTGCAATTATTACACCGATTTCAGGAAAATAATATGGTGTTAACGCTGACTAGGGCATTCTATCCATCGTTCTTTGACGCGCAAAAAATCCACCTATAAAAGGTGGATTAAATTAACAAATATCCATCTTCATCGTAGCTCGGCCATCTTAGCAAAAATGCCTTAGATCCGTAGCTTTGCGTCCCTACCTTTCGATAGGTTTGCCATTATGTATATTTACTCACTCCAAGTATAACATCAAAGCTTTTGAGAACCAATTCCTTTATTATAAAATATTATATGATAATAAATATGAAGGGGTATTCTTTCAATTCTTAACAACATCCAAACTGTCATATTTCGCAAAATATTTTCTGAAGTTGCTGCTGCATATTGCAACTGAAATCAAAAAATGGTTTATCCATTTTAAATTGGCACTGATAATAATAGTTATAAATTATGCTATGATAGGTAACTTCTTAAGGGAAGGAACTAAATTATGTGGAAGAATTATATAAAGACGATATCAAAGTTAAAGCACAAGTAACTAATGATGAAATATCTTATGAAGACTTCAGGAAGTAAAGCAAATAAGAAAAGCCCTCAATTATTTAGTAACGGGTTCGGATGACAGGAAGAAAACATTAAATAACAACCTGATTGGGGACGCAATTCATATATTAATTACCGTCCCGTTTTTTGTTTATATATCAATGCTTTGTTAACTTTTAACACAATAATTGGCATATCAATTCGAATGCAATTTGGAGACACCGCATTAATTTATGCGGTGTTGTTAATATCTGTGCTAAAAATGTTGCGAATTGTATACTTAAGGATTAATCGTATATTACAGCATTTCCTTGTTCACGTAACTTTTTTAATGATGAAAGCATATGATTTATTTCTTCATCGGAATGTCTTTCCCATGAACCTAATTCAGCTATTATTTTCAAAGGAGATTTAGACCTATAAGAACGTGTTGGGTTTCCAGAAAATCTTTTGTTAGTTAAGTTCGGATCATTTTCAAAATCACCTAATGGTTCTACAATATAAATTCTTTCCTTTGATTTAGATGTTGCTAATTCAGCACCCCATTTAGCAGCATCTAATGTTGCAGTAAAATATATAT